>NZ_JBGOOD010000043.1:0-44930 GCF_041439475.1 Vibrio sp. 1S139 | reverse complement strand
AAACCGGCAACCGTTAATAGCGGTTCTAGGGTTCAAATCCCTATCCCTCCACCACCATTAGAAAGCCCGCTGAGAAATCAGCGGGCTTTTTTCTTATCTGCGATATACATAAATAAAAGGGGAAGGGCACTGACGTGCTCTTCCCTTTTTTGTATTTAAAACAATGACGACTAGTCCGCTAAATATTTCCCTTCTGCAACTTGCCAGAACGCTCGAATTAGAGGGTTATCTAGCTGTGCTCGCTTACAACATACGCCTAACTCAAATGGCTTGATAGGTTCTATCTTTAAGCGGCTAACTTTATCTCTTACTGGACTGTTGTTTATGACCACATCAGGTGCGATGCCAACTCCACATCCTAGTGCCACCATACTTACAATCGCCTCATGGCCAGAAACTTGCGCGTATATGTTGGGTTTTATCTTCATCTTTTTAAACCATGCATTGGCTCGTTCACGCGCTGTTCCTGCTTCTGGGATGATAAAGGGCACTTCATTCCAGTTTGGCTTATCGGATTGCAGTTGTTGGCTAAAGCTACTCACACCAGATGGAATGATGACTGACAGTGGAATATCGCTGATGGTTTCGAATTCTAACCTTGAAGGAAGGATGTCTGGCTTTGCTGAAATCGCGATATCCGCTTCATCGTTTAAGATCTTGTCGATGGATTGAGCTGGATCACCAGTAGAGAGCTTAAATTCAATATACGGATGAATAGCCCTAAATTCGGTTATGAGTTCAGGTAGGTGACTGTAGCTAGCCGTTACTGAACAAAATATACGGATCTCACCTTTAAGTTCTTGCTCTCCGCCCTTCAGGTGAAGGTTATATTGCTGCCACTCTCCCACGATGCTCAATGCTACAGGCAATAGGTGTTTTCCTGCTGGGGTAAGATCAACACTGCGGTTGTCTCTGATTAGCAGTTCTTGTCCTGTTTCCTCTTCAAGCTTTTGTATCTGACGGCTCAGCGCTGAAGGACTGACGTGCATAGCAGCAGCGGTTTTGCTGAAACTCTTGCTGTCGCATAAATGTATAAATAATTGTAGAGATTTTATGTTCATGTTCTGCGATCGTTTCCATGTTGCATTTATTGCAATAACTAATTGTGAATATATCACTTTCAGCAACGGAGTGTCTGTTTTAGTATGAAGTCATTCGATAGAGAGATATCGACCTTACGGACTTATTTTTAAAGGAGTGCCCTAGAATGGCTAACTATTTCAATACATTAAACCTTCGTGAACAACTAGACCAATTAGGTCGTTGCCGCTTTATGGATCGTGAAGAATTCGCGACAGAAGCTGAATACCTTGAAGGTAAGAAAATCGTAATTGTTGGTTGTGGTGCTCAAGGCCTAAACCAAGGTCTAAATATGCGTGATTCTGGTCTAGACGTATCTTACGCTCTACGCCAAGCGGCAATTGATGAAAAGCGTCAATCATTCAAAAATGCTGATGAAAACGGCTTTGTTGTGGGTAGCTACGAAACGCTAATCCCTCAAGCAGACCTAGTAATCAACCTTACTCCTGATAAGCAACACACAAACGTTGTTGAAACAGTAATGCCTCTAATGAAGCAAGGCGCTGCTCTTGGTTACTCTCACGGCTTCAACGTTGTGGAAGAAGGTATGCAATTACGTGCTGACCTTACTGTAGTAATGGTTGCACCTAAGTGTCCAGGCTCTGAAGTTCGCGAAGAGTACAAACGTGGCTTCGGTGTACCAACACTTATCGCTGTTCACCCAGAAAACGACCCTAAAGGCGAAGGTTGGGATATCGCTAAAGCTTGGGCTGCAGGTACTGGTGGTCATCGTGCAGGTTGCCTAGAGTCTTCTTTCGTAGCAGAAGTTAAATCTGACCTGATGGGTGAGCAAACTATCCTTTGTGGCATGCTACAAGCGGGTTCTATCGTATCTTACGAGAAGATGATTGCTGATGGCATCGAACCTGGCTACGCAGGCAAGCTTCTACAATACGGTTGGGAAACGATTACTGAAGCACTTAAGTTTGGTGGCGTAACTCACATGATGGATCGCCTATCTAACCCGGCTAAAGTTAAAGCGTTTGAGCTTTCTGAAGAGCTTAAAGACCTAATGCGTCCGCTTTACAACAAGCACATGGATGACATCATCTCTGGTCACTTCTCTAGCACAATGATGGCTGACTGGGCGAACGATGACGTGAACCTACTAGGCTGGCGTGAAGAGACAGGCGAAACTGCATTCGAAAACTACCCAGCTTCTGACGTAGAAATCTCAGAGCAAGAGTACTTCGACAACGGTATCCTAATGGTTGCTATGGTTCGTGCCGGTGTTGAGCTAGCATTCGAAGCTATGACGGCATCAGGCATCATTGATGAGTCTGCTTACTACGAATCTCTACATGAGCTTCCACTAATCGCAAACACAGTTGCTCGTAAGCGTCTTTACGAAATGAACGTTGTAATCTCTGATACTGCTGAGTACGGTAACTACCTATTCGCTAACGTAGCAACACCGCTACTACGTGAGAAGTTCATGCCTTCAGTAGCAACGGACGTCATCGGCCGTGGTCTAGGTGAGACATCTAACCAAGTTGATAACGCTAAGCTAATTGAAGTAAACGAAGCTATCCGTAACCACCCTGTAGAATACATTGGTGAAGAGCTACGTAGCTACATGAGCGACATGAAGCGTATCGCTGTTGGCGGTTAATCTTCCAGTTCATCACTGAATAAAAATAGCCCTGAACATTTGTTCGGGGCTTTTTTATGCTTGCAACTATTTTACCGGTGAAGGCTTGATAGATTGAGGAAAAAATAAAGGCTTACCCGAAGGTAAGCCTTTATTCGAACTTGAACTGATTGAAAAAATGACTATTTGTCTGAAAGCTTTGCTTCTAGTTCAGCCAGTTTTTGTTCCATTTCAGTGAGCTTCTGACGAGTGCGCAGTAGTACTTGAGTCTGAACATCAAACTCTTCACGGCTTACAACATCTAGTTTGTTTAGCTGGCCTTGGATAACTTGGCGAACTTTCTGGTCTACGTCTGAACCCAGTTCTTTTACTGGCTGAGGCATAGAGTCGTGGATCTGCTTAGCAATTTGCTCTAGTTTTTTTGGATCAAACATATCGATTAAAACTCCTGACTATTTATCACTATTCTATTTAATCACACTTGAGATGTCGCCTATCGCGTATAAAAAAAGGCCACCGAAGTAGCCTTTTTGATTGTTTTACGACTTAGCGATTACTTGTTATCTGCTAATTCTCTGTGTGCTGCTTTTGCTTCATCGACGCGAGCTAGTTTTTCTAGATCTTTGTCTTCCACAAATACAGGAAGAGGTTTGTGTTTTTCAGCTAGGTAGCTGTAAATCACTGGCAGTACAAATAGCGTAAAGATAGTACCAATCGCTAGACCAGCAACGATTACGATACCGATACTAAAGCGCTGAGCTGCACCTGCACCACTTGCGTACATCAGTGGGATTAGACCCGCGATCATCGCAGCTGTTGTCATCAGAATTGGACGAAGACGAACTTTTGCTGCTTCCATCACCGCTTCAATACGAGTCTTGTGGTGATGCAGTTGTTCTTCTTTTGCAACCTCACAGATTAATATACCGTGCTTGGTAATCAGGCCGACCAGCGTGATTAAACCTACTTGTGAGTAGATGTTCATCGTTGCCGCACCCCAAGCTAGAGCAATTAGGGCACCACAGATCGCCAGTGGTACAGATACCATGATAACCAGTGGATCTTTTAGAGATTCGAACTGAATCGCCAGTACCAAGAAGATGATTGCTAGCGCCAGACCAAAGGTTGCGTAAAGTGCGCTACCTTCTGTTACGTATTGACGAGCTTCACCCATGTAATCGTGGTTGTAGCCACTTGGTAGCTTGTTCGTTGCCGTATCTTCAAACCATGCAATCGCATCACCCATCGCCGCGCCAGGAGCTGGTACTGCACCAATCGTTGCTGAGTTCAATTGGTTGAAGTGAGGAAGAGAGCGAGGCTCTGCCACAACATCAATCGTAATTAAACTGCCCAGTGGCACCGCTTTACCATCCGCAGCACGTACATAGTAGTTATTCATCGATTCAGGGTTCAAACGGAACTTACGCTCTACTTGAGGGATAACCTCATAAGAACGACCGTTTAAGTCGATACGGTTTACGTAGCCATCAGACATCATGGTACCAAGGGTGATACCGATATCTTGCATGGTCACACCGTATGCGCCTGCTTTGTCTTTATCGATGTGTACTTTCATCGTTGCTGAGTCGTAGTTCAGATCAAGATCTGAGTAAACGAACAGCGGGTTCGATGCTACATCCGCTAAAATGTCAGTAGTGATTTGGAACAAGCTCTCAAAACTGTTTGGTGTTGTAATAACAAACTGAATTGGAAGACCTGAACCTGCACCTGGTAGTTCTGGCATTTGGAATGCAGTTACCGCCATTCCCGGAACATCTTTAACTAAACCACCAACGCGGTTTGCTACGTCTGATTGGCTCGCCTCACGCTCACTCCATGGAACCATAGATGCGATACCAAACGCTTGGTTTGCATTAGGTACACCAGTAAACACCTGTGCGTAAGCGACTTCTGGCTGATCCGACAGAATCTTGTTTACGTCGTTCATGGTATTTTGCATGAAGTCTAAGTTCGCATTCGAAGGTGCCGTACCCATTAGCATGATTACACCCTTATCTTCTGAAGGTGCTAATTCACTAGGGATGAACTTGAATAACATCGGCAAACTTGCAAATACGATGATAGCAAAGCCAATGAATACTGGACGATGCTGCATTACCGCGCCAAGCATACGCTCGTAACGGTTAGTCATACCATCCAGTACACCATGAACTTTCTGTTCAAACTTGCTTGGCTCAGCGTGAGCTTTCAGCATTTTTGAACACATCATTGGCGATAGCGTAAGTGCCACAATACCTGACACGAAAACCGAACCTGCTAGGGTTAACGCAAACTCTTTAAATAGCGAGCCTGTGATACCACCCATCATTGCGATTGGAGCATATACCGCGCCTAGTGTTAATGTCATTGCAATAACTGGCACCGCGATTTCACGAGTACCGATGATTGCAGCACGGAAAGGGGACTCCCCGAGCTTGATATGTCGGTCGACGTTTTCTAGTACTACGATCGCATCATCTACTACCAGGCCGATGGCGAGTACCATTGCCAGTAGCGTCATCAGGTTCCAAGAGAAGCCCATCGCCTGCATTACCATTGCCACACCAATCAAAGACAGTGGGATAGTAACGATAGGAATAAGAACCGCACGGAAAGAACCCAGGAACAAGGTAATTACAACCAGTACGATTAATGCTGCTTCAAGGATGGTCTTGATTACCTCTTGAATCGATTCGTTAATCGCAATTGTTGAGTCATACATTACGTTCATTGAGATGTTGCTTGGTAGGTTCTTCTCTAGCTGAGGAAGAAGCTCAAGAACATCGGCTGCAATGTTGATCGGGTTAGCACTTGGTGCCGCGTTAATCGCTGCAACAACCGCTTCCTGACCGTTCGCACTTGCACGGTACACATCGTGGCTTTTCTCTAGCGAAACCTTAGCAATGTCAGATAGACGGATTATTTCGCCTGCACCGCTTCGTACTACAAGATTCTCTAGCTCTTCAACGTTAGATACTTGGGTATCAGCACTGCCGTTGTAGAGAACGAACTCACCCGTTGCCTGACCGGTTGCCGATTGGTAGTTGTTGGCATTCAGTACCGACATCACATCGCTAGCGGTTAAATTAACTGCAGCCATTTTTGACGGGTCTAGCCATACGCGTAGTGCGTATTTCATACCACCATATAGGTCAACTTTAGATACGCCATTTACCGTAAATAGTTGCGGGTTGATTACTCGCTCTAGATAGTCGGTAATTTGGCTCGACACCAACTCATCACTGGTAAAACCAATGTAGAGTACCGCCGTTGTTGAACCGGTAGACATAGTTACGGTTGGATCTTCGGCTTCTTTAGGAAGCTGAGAACGTACCGAGTTAGTCTTGGCCAGTATGTCAGACAGCGCCGCATTCGGGTCTGTGTTCAACTTCATGTTCACGGTAATCGTCGAGCTACCGAGTACAGAAGAAGAAGTCATATAGTCGATGTTATCCGCTTGGGCCACAGCCTGCTCGAGGGGCTGGGTGATAAAGCCTTGGATAAGATCGGCACTTGCACCGTAGTAACTCGTGGTGACGGTTACTACGGTATTCGTCATTTCAGGGTATTCACGCACCTGCATTTTGAAGATTGCTTGTAAGCCAAGCAGCGCAATCAAAAAGCTGATGGATACCGCTAGAACTGGACGTTTAATAAAAACATCAGTAAAGCGCATTGTGCCTCCGGTTACAGCATAGGTGTTTCAGATGGTGGTGTGATTGCATCACTTTCCACAACCTTAACTTTGGCACCGTTACTTAGACGTACTTGGCCAGAAGTCACAACGGTATCGCCCGCTTTCACACCCTCAAGGATGTGTGCGATATCAGCAGTACGTTCACCTACTTTTACAACATGTTGAGTAACGCGTTGAACGCCGTCTTCTTCAGTTAGGATATAAACATTGTCGCCGTATAGAGTGAAAGTAATCGCTGTTTGAGGCAGAGTTACTTGGTTCTCTAATTTAGGCAGAATGATGTTAGCGCGAGCGAACATACCGCTACGAAGCTTGCCATCATTGTTTGGAATGTCTGCTTGAACTTGAATAAGACCACTTTGCACGCTTACTGCAGGTTCAATTGCGCTGATAGAGCCCTCAAATGGGATTTCAGGGTAAGCGTCAACGAAGATATCAACTGCTTGACCCACACTGATGCGAGAGATGTCAGTCTGAGAAACCGTGAAGCGTAGGCGCATAACACTGGTGTCTTCCAGGCGAACAATATCAGTACCTGATTGTAGGTATTGGCCTAGGTAAACATTGCGGATACCAACGGTACCATCGAATGGTGCGCGAATTTCGCGACGATCGATAGACGCTTTTAGACTTTCAATATCAGCTGAAAGAGAGAAGTAGTTAGCTTCTGCTTCATCGTACGCTTCTTTAGAAATAGAGCCTTTCTTGAATAGACCTTGGTAACGCTTGTATTTTGCTTTCGCAGCAGGCAAACGAGCTTCAGAACTCTTAAGGTTGGCTTTCTCTACGTCAGAATCAAGACGTACCAGTTGCTGACCACTCTTAACATCAGTACCCGATTCGAAAGAAATTTGGTCAATAACACCGCTGGTTTCGTTCGCTAGTGTCACACCTTGATTTGGTTCGATGAAGCCGATAGCTTCAATTACGGGAACCCAGTCGATCGGCTGAACTTCAGTTACCGTTACGGGAAACTCGGGTTCAGGGCGGTTGGCCATATACTCAGCAATTTTTTGTTGTTTGAACATGTTAAACCCAATAACGCTGCCGAAAAGTAGTACAGCGATGAGTAACATGAAGAAAGTCCACTTTTTCATTATGGTCAAAACTCCGATCTAGTGTTTAATTATTGCGTCCCAACTGGCTTCGATTGCAGATTCTAGTTCTGCCTCATCAAGTTGGTAAAATCCTAAAGAATGCTTGCGTGCTAGAGAAACACTAGCCGCCAAGCTCAATCCACCTAATACTTCATTGTTAAGTGGTTTAAACAATCCTTGTTCTTTCCCCTCATTAAATAGCAGCTCAACTTGGGCAAACATTTTACGTTCTAGTTCCCTGAAGTTTAGGCTATTTGTGATGGGTAGAGAGTCATACTGAACCCGATTTTTTATTGCGGCTAAATTCGTTCCTGCTAAGTTCCATATGTTCAACCACATAGTACGGTAGCGTTGTTTAATTGGATCCGAATCATTAACCCCTTGTTGAACAGCATCAGCTACTCTTTGAGTCACGAGCATTCGAACATCTTCTATCAAATGCTCTTTATCATCGAAGTAGCGATAGATAGTGCCTGCAGCCACTCCCGCTTCTTTGGCTAATTTTTGCATTGAAAGGCCTTGGAAACCGACCTCTGCAATTAGCTTTTCAGCTGCAGAAAGTATTTGCTGGCGTTTATCCCGAGGTGCATGAGTTGTCATATTTCAACCACCAATGAATGAACGTTCATTCATTATAGCCTAATAACCACACACATGTGCAACAAAGTTTTACATAATCAGCGTAAAAATCTTGTATAAGAGAACGTAGCATTCGTGCTGTTGCAGCATTATTATAGGCGCGCAATTGAATTCGCCCCTCTAGACCAAACTGAGAATCAAATGAAACTGAACCCAAGACAAGATGAAGCCGTGAAATATGTTTCGGGCCCCTGCTTAGTATTAGCGGGCGCTGGATCCGGTAAAACACGTGTTATCACCAATAAAATTGCTTATCTGGTTCAGGAATGTGGCTATAAGGCGCGTAATATTGCGGCGGTGACCTTTACTAATAAAGCGGCACGCGAGATGAAAGAGCGTGTTGGGCAAACTCTAGGTAAGGGCGAATCGAAAGGGCTGATTGTTTCGACTTTTCATACCATGGGCTTAACCATCATTCGCCGTGAATACAAAGCGCTGGGTTTGAAAGCGGGTTTCTCTCTGTTTGATGACCAAGACCAGTTAGCTTTGTTAAAAGAGTTAACAGAGAGACAGATCGATGGTGATAAGGATTTGCTACGCGCTTTAATGAGCACCATTTCGAATTGGAAAAATGACATGCTGACGCCAGATCAGGCGAAAGCACGTGCTCAAGGCGAACAAGAGCAGTTGTTTGCATTCTGTTTTGAGATGTACCAGAAACAGATGAAGGCATACAACGCACTCGATTTTGATGATCTGATCGCGATGCCTGTATTACTACTGAAAACCAATCAAGAGGTGCGTGAGCGCTGGCAGTCGCGTATCCGCTATTTACTGGTCGATGAATACCAAGATACCAACACCAGCCAATATGAGTTGGTTCGTTTACTGGTGGGAGAGCGTGGTCGCTTGACGGTAGTAGGTGACGATGACCAATCTATCTATTCATGGCGTGGTGCAAAACCGCAAAACTTGGTGTTGCTGGGTGAGGACTATCCAAATCTTCGCTTGATCAAACTCGAGCAAAACTATCGCTCAACCAGCCGAATATTACGTGCGGCGAACATCTTGATCGCCAACAACCCACACGTTTATGAAAAGTCACTATTCTCAGAGATCCCAGACGGTGAAAAGCTCAAGGTACTGAATGCTAAGAATGAAGAGCATGAAGCAGAGCGTATTACCGGCGAGATCATCGCCCACAAGTTTTTGAACCGTACTGAATACAAAGATTACGCAGTGCTTTACCGTGGTAACCACCAATCACGCTTGATTGAAAAAGCGCTGATGCAGAACCGTGTGCCTTACAAGATCTCTGGCGGTACCTCTTTCTTCGCGAGAGCCGAGATTAAAGACATCATGGCTTACCTGCGTGTGTTGGTGAACCCTGATGATGACAACGCCTTCCTACGTATTGTAAACACACCGCGCCGAGAGATTGGTCCGGTGACGCTTGAGAAGTTAGGCAGCTACGCCAATATGCGTGGCAAGAGCTTGTTTGAAGCCAGCTTTGAGATGGGCTTAGAGCAGACACTGACGGGGCGTGGTTTAGAAAATTTGCGCCGCTTCGGTGACTGGATTGTTCGTATCTCAGACAATGCCGAGCGTGGTAATACGGTTGAAGCCGTTCGTTCTTTGGTTCGTGACATCAACTACGAAGATTGGTTGTACGAAACCTCAGCGAGCCCGAAAGCCGCTGAAATGCGAATGAAGAACGTCTCTGATCTGTATAGCTGGATTGTGGCCGATCTTGAGGGTGACAACTACGATAAAGAAGAGAAAACCCTGCGCGAGGTGGTTCAACGTTTAACGCTGCGCGATATGATGGAGCGTGGTGAGGATGATGACGATGCAGATCAAGTCCAATTAATGACATTGCATGCATCGAAAGGTCTAGAGTTCCCATATGTATTCCTGATGGGTGCAGAAGAGGGCATCTTGCCGCACCAAACCAGTGTCGATGAAGGCAACGTAGAAGAAGAACGTCGTCTTATGTATGTGGGGATTACTCGAGCGCAGAAAGAGCTGACTTTTACTAAGTGTCGTGAACGTCGTCAATATGGTGAATTAATAAAGCCAACACAAAGCCGCTTCCTCGATGAGCTGCCGCACGATGATGTGGAGTGGGAAAGCGTTAAGAAGCCTCAATCCGCTGAAGAAAGAATGGAAAAAGGGCAGGCGCACATTGCGAATATTCGAGCGATGTTCAACAAGAAGTAATGCCCTACTTTAATCGCACTATATAGAAGCCAATAAAAAAGGTGACCATGAGGTCACCTTTTCTGAATCTGGCATTTTTAATTACAGACCGGCAATCATGTGCTCGATAGCATCTTTGATTTCGTCGTCTGAACAATCCATACATGAACCTTTCGCTGGCATCGCATTGAAGCCGTTGATTGCGTGGTCAGCTAGAATGTCGCGACCTTGAGCAATGCGAGGACCCCAGTCACCAGCATCACCTGTTTTAGGTGCGCCACTTACGCCAGATGCGTGACAAGCGATACAAAAGGTACCGTAAACTGCTGCGCCATCACGAGGGCCTGTTGGTTCTGCGGCTACTGGCTCGCTGCCGACTAGGTAAACTTGGCCAACTGGTTTGATGCGTTCAGCAATTGCATCGTGCTCCGCTTCGCTTAGGCCTGCAGCCATTGCGCCAGTTGAAAAGGTTAAAACTGCGATGACAACGCTTAAAATTCGACGAGACATATCCATTAAACTCACTTTACATTCCCAAGGTAAGTACATGCTTACCAATTTATAGTGTTGGAAGGGTGTTTTGGCTTTAACCAGCAAAGAGCAACTGTTAAACCAATGTAAATAATGGGTGATTATATCCCGATAAGTTGTTGCAATAAACAACAACTTATAAGCTGTGGCGGGTTGTAGTACTCAAATAAGGGGTTTATCACATATTAACTGTCGAAAAAGAGACCAAACAGAAAAAAAAGTTAAAAAAGTACTAGACGGCATTGGGTGATATACGTATTATTCCACTCCGCCGACAGGGCATGCGCCTGTAGCTCAGCTGGATAGAGCGTTGGCCTCCGGAGCCAAAGGCCGAAGGTTCGAATCCTTTCAGGCGCGCCATCCGGTCTCTTACTTCGGTAAGTGAGAAATTGGCAAAAAGAAATAATGGTGGCTATAGCTCAGTTGGTAGAGCCCTGGATTGTGATTCCGGTGGTCGCGAGTTCGAATCTCGTTAGCCACCCCATTCTTTCTTTACAAAATATCGGTAGCTTCGGCTTCCAGTGTTGATTCATTATTCCCAAGAGTCGATACAAAACTAGTCGGTGAATAGCGCAGCTTGGTAGCGCATCTGGTTTGGGACCAGAGGGTCGGGGGTTCGAATCCCTCTTCACCGACCACTATTTCAATAATCGCTTTTAAGCGGTTATATAAAAAATTAGTGGTGGCTATAGCTCAGTTGGTAGAGCCCTGGATTGTGATTCCGGTGGTCGCGAGTTCGAATCTCGTTAGCCACCCCATTAATTTTGGTAGCTTCTTTGAAGTTCCCAGTTTGAGAAATCAAACGAAACGTCTCGGTGAATAGCGCAGCTTGGTAGCGCATCTGGTTTGGGACCAGAGGGTCGGGGGTTCGAATCCCTCTTCACCGACCACCTTAAGAAGCCCTAGTCGAAAGACTAGGGCTTTTTTACATCTGAAACTTAGATAACTTGAACAGAGTGGGGTTCGCCTGATGTTCAAAGAATGTCTCTTCACTGATCACTTAAGAAGCCTCAACTAGCCGTCCGCGTCAGAAATGACGGGGCTTCTTACATCTATCTCCCCTTCTTATATAAGACAGATTCCTAACGATCTGCTTGATAATGGTGCTGCTACAGAGTTGCTTTCTTTATCAAATGTACAGTTCTATATCTAATTTTATATAAATGGAGTGCTCAATAATTCGACATATTAATGGGTTTGGTCTAAAGACTTTTATGAAAAGTGAAACCTGACCCTAAATTTGCTCACTAAGGCCTGAATTTGACAGCTTTGTACGCATTTGGTCGTTCAAAAACTCCTCTGATTTATTAGGCCTTTCGTTTGTCTGTTTTGTATTTACCAAAATAATACAGATGGTTAAATGTATGGCTAATTAACGTTTATCTGGTTGTTTTATTTGTTTAAATTAACAAAATTAGCGTTTGTTTCTATAGTGTTAATTGTTTTTTGGAATAATTATTTGTTTTTAGTGACTGGTAGTGAGATCTGCTTTGAAGCACGGCTTTAACTCTACAAGTAAGTAGTGGTAAGGAGTTTGTGAGTATTTCTTGCCGATAATATAATGTTGATTTTTCTTACTATATGCTCTTTTGGTGAATAGTTATGTGGCACTTTTGCTTGCTAAGCGTTTAATATCGACTTTTTATCCTATTTTTGTTGCTTTTCTGTGAATTATTTGCCAAATTGTCAACCGTATAAAATATCAGAACAATATTCTGGTAAGAATGGATTCAATTTTGCAGACAGGGCAGAAAGCTGCCAAAGCAGTAGAGGTCTGGTAATGTCACTTTTAGAAGTAAAAAATCTTCGTATCGAATACCCATCTCGTCATGGAGTTCACGCCGCAGTTAAATCACTTTCGTTCAACATTGAACGTGGTGAGATTGTTGGTGTTGTAGGCGAGTCTGGTGCAGGTAAATCAACAGTAGGTAATGCTGTGATCGATTTGCTGAGCCCTCCTGGCCGCATTGCTAGCGGCGAGGTATTTCTGGATGGCGAAAAAGTCTCTGGTTTATCTCCTGAACAGATGCGTTCTGTTCGCGGCTCAAAGATTGGTTTTATCTTCCAAGACCCAATGACTTCTCTTAACCCTCTATTCACAGTAGAACAGCAGTTAAAAGAGACGATTCATGCCAACATGAAGGTTTCGGATCAAGAAGCCTACCAGCGCTCATTAGACTTGATGAACCAAGTGGGTATCCCACAACCAGAAAACCGTTTAAAGCAGTACCCTCACCAATTCTCTGGCGGTATGCGTCAGCGTGTGGTTATCGCGATCGCATTGGCAGGTGAACCTGACCTAATCATCGCAGATGAACCAACAACAGCACTGGATGTTTCTATCCAAGACCAGATCTTGGGTTTGATTCGCGACCTATGTATTAAGAAGAACGTAGGTTGCATGTTGGTCACGCACGACATGGGCGTGGTATCTAACGTTACCGACCGCGTAGCCGTTATGTATCGTGGTGACTTAGTTGAGTTTGGCCCAACAGCGAAAGTTCTGGGTACTCCTGAGCACCCATATACACACAGTCTTATCTCTGCGGTTCCTCGTTCGGATCGCAAACTCGATCGTTTCCCTCTTGTTAGCTACATCGAAGAAGCACAAGAGATGGAACCATTGGATGTGAAGAACCACTGGTTAGGTCAAAGCCAAGATCACCGTGATTACACTGGCCCTCTGTTGAACGTTGAGAACGTAAACTTACGCTTTACTACCAAAGATTCTTTCTTTGAGAGCCGTCGTGAGTACGTTCAAGCATCAAACAACGTGAGCTTTGAAGTGCATGAAGGTGAGACGTTTGGTTTAGTAGGTGAATCAGGTTCAGGTAAATCAACGATTGCTCGTGTGATTGCTGGCTTGTACGCACCAAACTCAGGCAAGGTAACGTTTGAAGGCGTTGATCTTACTGGTCTGAAATCTGAAAAAGAACGTCGCCCTATGCGTCGTCAAATGCAGATGGTTTTCCAAAACCCTTACACATCAATGAACCCTCGAATGAAGATATTCGACATCATTGCTGAACCTATCCGATTCCATAAGCTTACTCGCAACGAAAATGAAACTCGTCAGATCGTGAACGACCTGCTAGAGCACGTGGGTTTAGGCAAAATGGCTGGGGTGAAGTACCCACACGAATTCTCAGGTGGTCAACGTCAGCGTATTTCTATCGCTCGCGCTTTGGCGACTCGCCCACGTCTTTTGATTTGTGATGAACCAACATCGGCACTGGACGTGTCGGTACAGGCTCAGATTCTTAACCTACTAAAAGACTTACAAGACGAGCTAAACCTAACCATGCTGTTCATCAGTCACGATCTACCGGTTATTCGCCAAATGTGTGACCGTGTTGGTGTGATGCAGATGGGGACATTATTGGAGGTTGCGCCAACGGAGCAGCTGTTCCAATCACCTCAGCATGAATACAGCAAACAACTGATTTCTTTAATGCCTGAATTTACAGGCTTAAGAGAAGAAAAAGCAGTGGCACAAGCCGCGGTATAAAAATCAGCAGGCTGGAGTTTAGCTTGCTAACAACAATAAACAGACGCAAATACAACAACTAGGGATCTGGATTCCCGCATGAAGGAGTTATGCAATGAAAACCATGAAAAGCAAATTAGCAGTAGCTTTAATGGCAGCTGGCCTAAGCTTTAGTGCAGCAGCAGCAGATATTACCGTTGGCTACGCAGCTGACCCAGTATCACTTGACCCGCACGAGCAGCTGTCTGGTGGCACACTGCAAATGTCTCACATGGTGTTTGACCCTCTAGTACGTTTCACTCAAGAGATGGATTTTGAAGGCCGCCTAGCATCTAGCTGGGAGCGTGTTGATGAAACGACTTTCCGCTTCAACCTACGTAAAGGTGTGAAATTCCACTCTGGTAACGAACTGACTGCTGATGATGTTGTGTGGACTTTTGAACGTCTACAAGCTTCTCCAGACTTTAAGTCTATCTTCACGCCATACGAAAAAATGGTAAAAGTGGATGACTACACAGTTGAGCTAGTATCAAAAGCGGCTTACCCACTAGTACTACAAACAGCAACTTACATCTTCCCAATGGACAGCAAGTTCTACTCTGGCCAAACAGCGGAAGGTAAAGACAAGTCTGAGCTAGTTAAGCACGGTAACTCGTTTGCTTCGACTAACGTTTCAGGTACTGGTCCATTTATCGTAACGCAGCGTGAGCAAGGCGTTAAAGTAACGTTCGAGCGTTTCAACGATTACTGGGACACAGAAACTGAAGGCAACGTAGACAAGCTAACACTTGTGCCAATCAAAGAAGACGCGACACGTGTTGCAGCACTTCTTTCTGGCGACGTTGATATGATTCACCCAGTAGCACCAAACGATCACAAGCGTGTTAAAAACGCTAAGAACATCGATCTAGTGACGCTACCTGGTACTCGTATCATCACGTTCCAAATGAACCAAAACAGCAACGAAGCACTTAAAGATGTTCGCGTTCGTCAGGCGATTGTTCACGCAATCAACAACGAAGGTATCGTTAAGAAGATCATGAAAGGCTTCGCAACAGCAGCTGGTCAGCAAAGCCCAACAGGCTACGCGGGTCACAACGAAGACCTAGTTCCTCGTTACGATCTGAAAAAAGCGAAAGAGCTGATGAAAGAAGCGGGCTACGAAGATGGCTTTACGCTAACTATGATGGCTCCAAACAACCGTTACGTGAACGATGCGAAAGTAGCGCAAGCGTCTGCGGCAATGCTGTCTAAGATTGGTATCAAAGTTGATCTTAAAACTATGCCTAAAGCACAGTACTGGCCTGAGTTTGACCTATGTTCAGCAGACATGATGATGATCGGCTGGCACTCAGATACAGAAGATTCAGCTAACTTCAACGAGTTCCTAACTATGACTCGTAACGAAGAGACTGGCCGTGGTCAATACAACTGTTCTGGCTACTCAAACCCAGAAATGGATGCGATCGTAGAAGCTTCTAACACTGAAACTGACCCAGTTAAGCGTGCTGAAATGCTGAAAGGCGTTGAAGCAACACTTTACAACGACGCAGCATTCGTACCGCTACACTGGCAAAGTGAAGCGTGGGGCGCGAAGTCTAACGTAGGTGCAGCAGACGTAGTAAACCCAATGGTTATGCCTTACTTCGGCGACCTAGTTGTAAAATAATCTAGCTTGCTAGAATCGAGAGCCTGAAGCTTTTCAGGCTCTCAAATTATTAAGATATAGATTTAAGTTTCGGTATTTGGTCTTCCTTCAGTCTGGCTAAATACCTTTTTTAAGACTGAATTTTGTTATCTAGTCGCGGATTTCGACTAGATAGTCATGGATAGATAAGGGGCAAGGAATGGTTACGTTTCTGGTCAAGCGCCTGTTTCAGGCACTGATAGTGATGTTTGTGATCAGTTTGGTGGCGTTTGCCATTCAGGATAACCTGGGCGACCCGTTGCGTGAGTTAGTCGGTCAATCTGTTTCAGAATCGGAGCGTCAAGCGCTGCGTGATGAACTCGGCTTAAATGATCCCTTCATTACAAAATACACTCGCTTTGTGGGCGCAGCTCTACAAGGTGATCTTGGTACTTCATATTTCTTTAAACGCCCAGCTGTGGACGTAATCTTAGATAAACTAGTCGCAACGCTTGAGCTTGTGTTCGGCGCTTCTCTGATCATTGTTTGTCTGTCGATTCCACTTGGCGTTTATTCTGCAATACACCCAAAAAGCTTCTTCACTAAACTGGTGATGGCGGGCAGTAGTATCGGCATTTCTGTGCCTGTTTTCTTAACCGCAATCATGTTGATGTATGTATTCTCTATTGAGTTAGGTTGGCTGCCGTCGTTTGGACGTGGTGAGACCGCAAACTGGTTTGGCTGGGAGTCTGGTTTCTTAACGCTCGATGGCCTTGCACACTTAGTGCTGCCGAGTATTGCTCTAGCATCTATCATGCTGCCTCTGTTCATTCGTCTAGTACGCTCTGAAATGCTAGAGGTTCTTAGCTCTGAATATATCAAGTTTGGTAAAGCAAAAGGCCTAGCGCTGAACAAGATTTACTACCAACACGCTTTGAAAAACACAATGCTGCCAGTACTAACGGTAGGCGGTGTTCAAATCGGTACTATGGTGGCTTACACCATTCTTACTGAAACTGTATTCCAGTGGCCGGGTACCGGCTTCCTATTCCTTGAAGCGATTAACCGAGTGGATACACCACTGATTACCGCATACGTTATCTTCGTTGGCCTGATCTTCGTAGTAACTAACACCATTGTTGACCTGCTATACGGCATCATTAACCCAACAGTGAACATCACAGGGAAAGGAGCATAATCATGGAACAAACAACAACAGCTCCATCTCGTTGGGAGCGATTCAAGCAGTCAGACATTCTGTACTACTTCTTACGTGACAAAGTGGCAATGGTGAGCTTCGCTATCTTTGCAGCTTTCCTTGTTATGGCATTAGCGGCACCTATTCTAGCGCCAACAGACCCGTATGACGTGACGTCTATCGACATCATGGATTCTGAGTTGCCACCATCTTGGATGGAAGACGGCGAAGAACGCTTCCTACTGGGTACTGATGAGCAGGGTCGTGACATCTTATCTACGATGCTTTACGGCTCGCGTCTGTCATTGACGATCGGTTTCCTAGCGGTAGGTCTTCAGCTGACTCTCGGTATCATCATTGGCTTGTCTGCAGGTTACTTCGGTGGTCGTATTGATAGCTTCCTGATGCGTTTTGCCGATGTTCAGCTTTCGTTCTCAACCATGATGGTTGCGATCATTGTCTCGGCCATCTTCAAGGCGAGTTTCGGTAGTGACTTCTACGCGCAATATGCGGTTGTTATGCTGGTGGTGATCATCGGTATTGCTGAATGGCCGCAGTATGCTCGTACGATTCGTGCATCGGTATTGGCAGAGAAGAAGAAAGAGTACGTAGAAGCGGCACGTGTGATGGGCTTTAGAGCGCCTCGCATCATGTTCCGCCATATTCTGCCTAACTGTTTATCACCGATTTTGGTTATCTCTACGGTACAGGTGGCAAATGCCATCATGTCAGAAGCGGCACTTTCTTTCCTCGGTTTAGGTCTTCCGGTAGACCAACCGTCACTCGGTGCCCTGATCAGTACTGGTTTTAACTACATTTTCTCAGGAGCATGGTGGATCACAGCATTCCCAGGTGTGCTTTTGGTAACATTGGTTCTCGTTATTAACCTATTAGGCGACTGGTTACGTGACGTGTTTAACCCGAAAATTTATAAAGGGTGATAGCCCGGTTTGATTTTTAGTAAAAAAAGTCACTAAATTAAGAGCCGTAAGCAATTACGGCTCTTTTTTTGCTTAATGGATCTGGAACTTAGTGTTATTGACAGTGTCAATAATAGTTAAAATGGAATTCATGTTTTATCGACATAGATTCGGTAATAATTAGCCCGCAAGGGTTTAAGTGGTGGTTATGAAATTGACAATGAATGCTGTATGTCGTGCTGTGACGAGAAATTATCGTATGGGACTTATCGCTGCATCTCTTTTGGTATCGAGCCAAGTGAATGCAGAGTCGGTTCTATGTGATGCAACTCAGGCAAGCACCAACCAATTACCACAGCTAGAGCAATCATGTCCGATCGGTAAGGGCGTGTGGGGCAGTAAAGCACCAAAACGTCATTCAGATAACGAACTGTTTTGGGTTCAATGTGGCCTGCTGAACAAGCCTTTGTCACTGAGCCGAGCAAAGCCTCTGTATGAGAAGATCTCGACCAACGTTTGGATGAAGCCGGAAGGCGGAGACTACCGTTGCTTAATCGGACCTTATTCTACCTTCTCTGATGCGAGAAAAGACCTAGCTCAGGTGCGTAAGGTTTCTGGTTACGGTGAAGCCTTTATTCGTATGGTCGATAAGTCGAAAACCTCATCACAGCCTATTGTGGCAAAACCAGCAGAGCCAAAAGCGGTGACGCACAAGGCTCCTGCAAAAGTAGAAGCTAAGCCTGCACCGAAACCTGTGGCTACTAAGCAAGTGGCGGCGGTAGCGAGCGCTGCAGCAATTCAGACGCTACCAAGCGGTAACGCGAGTTCAGACAATGATCTAGAGATCGAGATTCGCGTGAAAGCAGACATTGCGGGTAGCCAATATGCTATTCCTTACCTTCTAGATCATCAACAACAGTTCTACATGGAGCAAGGTAAGCCTTGGAGCCGCCTAGATTACGATAGCGCTGAATTGGTGTGTAATCAGGTCAACATGAAGCTGATGAGTGAGAAGCAATGGCAAAGCATCTTGAGCTCAAAGGTTATGGAAAAACAGAACTGGCCAATGCATCTCCCTTATTGGGGCGCAGATAAGAAAGGTCTGTTTACCAACGGTAACGTCAACCAGTTGAAAGGTTCTTCATTGCTTAATGTGATGTGCGTTAAGTAACGACGACCGTTACCAAACCAAATAAGCCTCAGCCATTGCTGGGGCTTTGTTGTTTATACGCCTCTCTTTTTCAACATCGGTTCGACTTTTAGACACTCGTTCTTCAAGACGAATTTGATTAAAAATCGTTAAAAATTGTTCAAATAGCGCGGCTGATGCGTAGAAAACCATAACTCAAGTAATAAGGTGATTGAGATTATGAGTTTAAAGAAACGATTAGAAGACGTGGCTCCACGCTTTGAAGCCGGAGGGAAGTACGAAAAGCTCTACCCAGTGTATGAAGCTTTCGCGACAATATTCTATACACCCGGAAACGTAAACCGCGGTATAACCCATGTTCGTGACAGCATTGACCTAAAGCGCATCATGATTCTGGTATGGCTGGCGACTTTCCCGGCAATGTTCTGGGGGATGTATAACGTCGGACACCAAAGCGTCCTCGCATTAACCTCCAGCTATCAACTTAACGAACTTGCCTCGGTTATTGAAAGCAGCTGGCGTCTGTCGTGGGCATTTGGTGATGCGCAGTCATTGGTGGCAAGTGGCTGGGAAAGTCAGATGTTGCTTGGTGCACTCTATTTCCTACCCGTTTATACCACGGTGTTTGTGGTAGGTGGCTTCTGGGAGGTTTTATTTGCCGTTGTACGAAAACATGAGGTGAATGAAGGTTTCTTTGTTAGCTCGGTACTATTCGCACTCATTCTTCCGCCAACCATCCCGCTTTGGCAAGCCGCTTTAGGTATCACCTTTGGTATCGTTGTCGCCAAAGAGCTGTTCGGTGGTACAGGACGAAACTTCTTGAACCCAGCCCTTGCAGGCCGCGCGTTTCTCTATTTCGCCTATCCAGCCAACATGTCGGGTGGGCTTGTGTGGGTTGCCGCTGACGGCTATTCAGGCGCGACACCGCTGAGTCAATGGTATGAAGGCGGCAGCACGTCACTCATCAATAACATGACTGGCGAGGCGATCACCTGGATGGATGCCTTTATCGGTAATATTCCAGGTTCGATGGGTGAGGTGTCGTCACTGCTGATCATGCTGACGGGGTTGATTTTGATTGTGATGAAGATAGCGTCTTGGCGCATTGTCGCCGGTGTGATTGTCGGCCTTGTCGTGACGTCGAGTTTACTGAACTGGATAGGGTCGGATACTAACTCGATGTTTTCGATGCCGTTTTACTGGCACTTTGTGTTGGGTGGTGTTGCCTTTGGTACCTTCTTCATGGCAACAGACCCTGTATCTGCCGCGTTTACCAATCAGAGTAAATGGGCCTATGGGATTTTGATCGGCGTGATGACGGTCGGTATTCGAGTGCTTAATCCAGCCTACCCAGAGGGCATTATGCTGGCTATCTTGTTCGCCAACCTGTTCGCTCCGCTATTCGACTTTGTAGTGAAAGAGCAGAACATTAAACGAAGACTTAAACGGACATCGCGCTAATCTAGGTGATTAAAAGTGAAAGTGACTCCCATAAGAAAGGCTTGCATTGATGCAAGCCTTTCAATTTTTATCGAGATTGATTTGAGGTTGATTTAACTCCACTTCAAATCAATCTCGAAAGGCTGTGTGCTACCACAATGC
Organism: Vibrio sp. 1S139; assembly: GCF_041439475.1. NCBI lineage: Bacteria > Pseudomonadati > Pseudomonadota > Gammaproteobacteria > Vibrionales > Vibrionaceae > Vibrio > Vibrio sp. 1S139. The sequence continues at coordinate 24,172 of NZ_JBGOOD010000043.1, read as the reverse complement.
TCACCGCACATCTCGTCGTAGGCGCTGTTATGAACCAGCATTGCTGATGCTACGCCTTGGTCACTAAAATGATCGCGTGCTTGGTTTACACTCAAAAACTTCATAGGATGCTGGTGGTCATCTTTAATTAATTGCTTTTGCTCGCCAACGATTTGGTAAGCCAAGTAAATCCCGCCTTCAAATGATTCGATTAGTAGATTCATCACAAACTCCATTGCTGATCTAGATAGGTGGATATTTGTGTTACGTCGAATCGAGAACCAAGGTTCAAAGTGGGCATAAAAAAAGCAGGCACAAGGCCTGCTTCTAAAGAGAGCTCAACTAAGACGTTGATTATCTCATCGTAGCAAACTACCAACACGGGTTGTTTCTGAAATAAATCTGGAAAGGTGCATAGGAAGAGGCTTTTGAGCCTTTTCCAGAAAAATTGGCTATTGGAACGATTTTTCCAAAAATCCGAACTCAACCTTACCATTATTCCAGAGTAAATCGTCTTACTTTCCGCCTTTTGTTTTCAATAGGTACTTTTATAAGGTTGGTGGAACTATGATCAGAATCTAATGTCAGATGAAAATACGAGCAATGTGTAATTTACTGTGTAATAATTAATTTAAAGAGTCCCAGAAAGGCGTATCAACATGTCAGATTATAAGAAGTTGAACAATCATCCGTTAGAACTTGTTCTCGTAGAGGTGAGATACTCACCAATTCTAAATGTGAAGAAATACATCCCAGAACTACACGATCAACTTCGTGGAGATTTTCCGAACTTCAACACTGTAGTTGATAAAGCGGTGAACTTTAATAATGACCAAGTAGATTTTTCAAACATAGAAAGATGGCTATTTACATCCAAAGATGGTCAACGAGTTGTTGACATTGATCAGAATAGAGTCGTTTATGCAACGACTAAATACGATCGGTTTGATGGGTTTCAGGAAGATGTTCAGCAGATAGTTGAGGTCTTGAAAAATATTGTTAACCCGTCGATTTACACTAGGGTGGGTCTACGTTATTGCGATAACATTACATCGTTAGATGGGGGGGATGCTGGATTATCAGAGTTAGTCGTTCCTCAGTTGTTGTTTGATGATACATTTAGCAATATCGGTCAAAAAGGCTTTAAGCGTCAAGAATACTTAATTGCAACAGGGACAACACATCTTGTAATAAGAACCGTTCAGACAGTTACGCCTAATGTCCTGCCTGAAGATCTCGTTTCAATAGGCTTAAAAGTCAAAGCAGATGAAACCGCTAAACTGAGGCTTCTTTTAGACTTTGACCACTTCTGGCAAGATTCAAATAACCCGAAAGACTTTGAAGTTGATAATATTCTAGAAACGTTGTCTGGTTTACATGAGGCTTCGAGAGAAGCATTTTGGAATGCGACGACTCCGTACGCAAGGAATGAAATATGGTTGTAGCAGATCACGCATACGCTGATTATGACGTAAGTAAAATCAAAAATTTAGCGGTTTCTGGTCAGCATGCCGTTCAATCAGCAGCACATAGTACGTACCAGAGCCCTAACGCTACGGAGATTTTTGATCTTATTAATTATCGTTCAGGGCAGCATAAGTATTGGACCCATACTAAGACAGATTTCCACGACGTTCTTGTTGAAGTTAGTACGACAGACGTTTTGACAGTGTCGCCTCAACAGAATCTATTAGTCAAACGATTGAACGAGTTAAAAAGTAGCCTTGGATTAGCAGATGAAGAATTAGCGAGTATATTAAAAACAACTCGTAAAACACTTCATAATTGGCAGCAGGGCAATACCAAACCAAACAAAACAAAATTGTTACGGTTGGTGGATCAGCATAATCTTTTGAGCAAGTGGTTAAGCAACGGATATCCAGATATCGCCACATTGGATATTGAAGAAAAGAACCAAATCTTGCATAAGTTGCAACAAGATGAAGTTGATACTGATGACGTCTTGTACTTCGGTTCTGGTTTAATGTTGACTAGTGACTTTGACGTGATCGACGATCCCTTTGCGTAGGTAGGTGATATGAACTTTGGAAGTACTTTAGAGACCAAAGGTTGGTTGCAAGGCTGCATTATTCCAAAGGAGCAAGCTGTTGTTTTATTGGGACATGAAAATACTACGTGCATAGATGTCAATAAGGCTTGGCTAGTAGACGATAACTTTGTGCTTGTCGTTGCCTCTCAGTCTTGTGATATAGCGAGGGATGAGGTTCCTTCGGTACAGTTGCTTGTTGCGAGGGTTATTGAAGTTAGAGACCCTCAAAAAAGTTACAACGCCCATCCTAGAATTCTTGATACTCACGTAACTCAAGTTCGTGAAGATGGACTGCAAGAGCTTTCACTCAGAGTTAGCATATTGGAGAAAGTCTTTACTCCAAAAGAAAACCTGATTGATATTGACTATCTTGATGGTATCTCTTGGGGTATTCAAGAAGAGAGAAGTTATAGGAACTGGTTGGGAGAACATTATGATAGGCCCGCGTTGCCAACGTCGTTTAATGATCTTTTAAAGCGTTCTGAGAGCAAGCTAAAGAAAGCTGCGAAGCAGTCCAATGATCACCTGTATGGGATTTACATTCGCCTCAACCCAAATCGTGAGCTTTTAGAAGGTGAACGCTATGACGTACAATTATTAGGTGCACTGACTAATGATGGTGATGCTAAAACAGCTCAGGATAGAATAGAGCGTTACAAGGATATCCTTAAAGGGGCAGGTATTAATGTCACCCATGCTCTCGTTAAAGAAAAAAAACAGATTAGCATGGCTACATTGGAGGGGATGACTAGATTCCATTTGGACTATTTGTCTTATCGGAACGATACCGAGGAATTTCCTGCCGAAGTAAGCCCCGGAATCTAGATACAAGCACCACGTGCAACCATTTCTCACGCAGGTTGTGGCCCACACATTGAAGGTGGGCTACATTTGTTAAAGTTACTTGATTGGTACTACTTTACTTCGTTTCAGCTTAGCAAGCTCCTCTCGAAGCTCCGCATTTTCATATTCAAGATCATCTATACGAGCTAATGCTTGAATCAGCTTATCGTTTAGATGGTGCTGTGCTGCCGCAAACAGAGCTAACTTCTCTCGCTCTGCCTCATACTTGGCCTTGTAGTTATCCTTGATGCGCTTTTGCTCTTTGAGCTTGGTGCGCACAGTCAGGATCTCTGGTTGGACTATTTCACCTTTGCCTGTCGCAATTTCACCTTTGGTCTGTTTAACTTTTTCCACGAAATCAGGATAGTAGTAACCGCTGCCATTGCCTAAATTTGCCTCTTCCTCGACAGCTCTTACACTGAGCTTGCGATGAGTAGGGATGCGCTTGGGCTTGCCTTGTTTTATACGTTCTAGGGCAGCCTCTAATGCTAATCGTGTATTTTCGCTCTTGCTCATAAGTTAGCTACCTCCAAATCAGGTTCAAAAGGGGTAAAGGACATATCAAAGTCAGCCATGACTTTCTCTGCGGCTCTTACTTGAGTGACATAGTGGCTATGTTCACTTACCGAAATTTCTTCGCCAGATTCCATGTAAGCAACTAGACTGCGGTGCTTTTTCTGCCACCACTTAGCCTGCTGCTCGTCAATGATGCTACTTCCAGAGCCACAATCAACACAGAACTGGGGAGTGACCACACCGTCCATATCGCAGTCATAACCAGATTTGCAATAGCTGTGCATTGAACCATGCAGTGTCAATTTGCCATCCTTTACTGCTTTATAGATAACGTCCCATGAGCTATAAATGGTCGGCACATCCCCTCGCATTTTCATGATTGCTTTGCCATGAGTCCCTGATAGCGTTTCATCAGAGTGCCACTGTCTAAAGATTTTATTCGCGGTGGTTTCTGCATTGATTTCATCGAGTGCCTTTTGCACTTTCTCGTCCACTTTCAGGTCCCGTAGGCTCGCAAGTTTGCCACCATTGGTGTACCACTCGGTCATCGAGAGGTAGAGGTGCTTAAATTGTTGTTTGAGCGCAACCAAAGTACCTAGACGGTTTTTGATGCAGTAAAAAGCCAAGGTACGCCTAAACTGATGGGGTGTCATGTGCCATGGTTTTCCAACAATTACATCTTTTTTTACACGACTTGGTGAGCGAGGATTCGACTCAAGGCATTCAACGAAATCCTCTTCGGTTACAATGAAATTAAACTGATTACAAAAACGCTGTAGTCGGTGATTCCAGCCTGTAATCAATGTTGGGGGCTTGGAGCGGTATGCTTTATTTACCCAAATGGAGTCTTTGTATTTTTTATCTGGGTAAGTGGTTTCTTTGCGCCATTCTTCAGTTAATGTGGTCATTAACTCTATTGCAGTTTTGGAAGATGAGGCTGTGATCCATGTTTCTCGCTTATGACCTAACTTAAAAGTGTGAGATTGCAGCATGTGGAAATCACGCCCTTCAAAGGTATCCTTGTAATAACTTTCAGGCGTTAATTTGTCGATTTCGGAATCTCGCATACCGCTAAAACCTCCACAAACGATATAGCAAGCATTAGTTAGTTGACCCAAGTAGCGTTTAAAGTCCATTCCATTTTTTAGTCTAATACTTGGTATTTTTGGGGCTAATGGCGCGATAAGGTCTTTAATTTTATGTGGTTGGAATTCTTGAACTGCTGAAATGTATTTTCGACTGTCAATGCTACCGTCCTCACCTATGAAGGAGTAACGGTTTCCTTGTTTTATTTTTTCTTCAAGATTGCGCACCCCCTCGATATAGTTATGTTGTAGAGACTTCTCAATATCCAAAATTAATTGTCTATATGGGTGAGCATCATTGACCAGTTCTATAGCTTTTCCATAAATGGCATCACATAGACGTTCAGGTATTACAAGAGTTTGCTGTGCTTCATTGAAACTTATCCGTCTTGCTTCAGTTTTTGATTTTATTGGATTAATGCCAAGCTCAAGTTTGTGCCATGACTCATCATTTATGGCGGCATTTATTGCCACAAAAGTTGACTCGATGGTTCCTTGGGCATAGTTACTTTCTTGTAAAAAGCGTTCAAACTCACTCCATACCATAGATAAAGAAAGGCATTTTAATGACTTATGATTGTTCCTTTGTAAGAATCTATAAACCACTTTTATATTGTCAAATCGAGTTCGTACACTTGGAAATTTGATTGCTTTTTTCTGCTTTGGGCTTTTATTAAATAGCCAGCCATAACTTAGCAGTTTTAGTTCCTGTTGTAGCTCAGGGATATTTTCAAATTCTTCTGTGCTTAGGTTGTTCCTGCTCTTTTTTCGCGAGAAAGGTAGGCAATCCCAATTGTTCTGGCCAAAGGTAGCGGTAACGTCACCCTCTTGATTCTTGCAGATGACGACAGCATTAAGTTCTTCTAACCTTCTCTCATGGTAGAGAGTGACTATATCAACATCCTCGACTTTATGTTGCTGTGGGAAGTTGGGTAAGTATAGGTTTGAGGTATCCATTACTCGTCCTCGCTTTTTGATTTTGGAATTAGCCCTAAAACAGAATCGGTATCATCCCAAGCGGGATGAAAACCATCATCAGTTAACTTGGTTTCTGCTTGGCTCAAAATGAGTTTATTGATGTTTGGCAGTATTTTTTTCTCGATAAAATCCACGATATCTTCAAAGTTTTTCGGTAGTGGCTTGCATCTAAGTGAAGGTATAATGACTCTTCAATGCAAGCTTTGAATGATAGCAGACACCATATGTCAGAGACGGATTGGACTATGACTTGATCTGGACAACCAAAGCATCCTAAAAGGTCTGCACAGGCTAATTGCTCGCCTTCTTTGGCAAGCCCCTGTGATTGGGCTTTCTTGGTGTACCTTTTTGATTTTTCGCCAAACGGTGCAGTACAACTCCCGCCATTAGGAGTACGGCTTAAATCAGGAAGATTAATCTTGTTTTCTTCTTCGATGACCAGCACATCGATACTTAGATTTTCCTGCGCTTGCTGAGTGCTTACCTTGCTCTTAATCTGCTCTTCACGAATAGACATCGTATCTTGCATCATGCCGTTATTGGCCAGCTTATTTCCCTCGCTATAGTGACGCCTACGGGTGCTGGGCGTGTTGTTAAGCATGAGGTCATTAACCATTTCCCCCTGATGGTAAGCGGTTAGCTGGGATCCAGTTTCACGAAATCGGCTGATAGTAGGGCGTAAACGTCTTCCAGTTTGGTCTGTGAAGGTAAAATGCTTTTCTACCCATTTTTGTAAAAAGCCCTGTAGGGTTCTGCTGTGAAGTGATTGAGCCTTTTGAGATGCAATAGTTTGAAGTAGAGTGGAATTTTCATCTGTGCTAATTATTCGAGATGCGTTGAGTAACTTGTCGAAAAAAGTCATTGCGTATTTGGGTATTTCCAACTCATGATCGCCGATTTCAACCTGAATGGTTTTAAATGCTCGACGCTTAAAGGCGGGCATGGTGTACCATGTATCCCCCGTTGATATTGATGCATTGGCAGGCTGCTGTAGCTTAAATAAGTCAGTAGTATTGGCATAAGTGTAATAAGCCAGCAAGTATGTGGCGGCACACATCATCTTGGATATACCACCACAAAGTTGATATTTTTCACCTTGCCATTCAAAAATCATGGTTGGTGAACGCTTATGTGCGTGAATGTGCTTGTCAGGGTTTTCAATAAACTGTGAATAGGTTTGATTGAAAAGGCGCCTTAGGAAAGGGAGTAGTTGGTTTAAATCGTTACGTGTATAGGACTGAAATGATTCTCTATCACTATTATCCATGATGACCACGTTATTAAAGTATTGGTGTGGTAAATCAAGGTATCGAGTAAATAGTGAGACCATAGTCGCTCGCTTACCTTTATATGAAGACCTTTTAAGTTCGCCTAGCATGACGCGGTTTTCTAAGTGTGCCATATAAATTTCTAATGAACGTTGAGTAAAGGCTGTTCGGCTTTCTTTATCGCACCACCTAAGGTATTTAGAAGACTCAATAAAAATACCATACAGCGATTCATGACTACTTCCTTCATCACTTTTTTCATTAAATCTGTTTCTTAACTGAAAAACGAATGTTTCACGATCTGCATCTTCGAACTGGTTGCCCTGTTGTAGCTTTTTTGTGGGTGGGAAGCCTTTGAATAAAAAGCGGTTAAAGTCAGCTAAAAGTTTGGTTCTTATATCAAGCTGAATACAAAGATCAGGTCTCCAACCCGATAGATAGGTTGGCTTAGTCATCGTCACCTCCCAGCGCGTCGTGCATGATGGAATCGAGGATGCCAAACTTAACTTTGAACGCCTCTTTGCGTTTTAGAAAGCGTAAATACTTCCAAGTCGTACTTTCATCTTTATGCCCCATCCAGCCCATCAGAAGCTCCATACAGTCGGCAACGGGCAATTTAGCCTCTAGCAAGTCACTGATGCGATAGGTGCCATAGGTGGCGCGTAAATCATGGAAGCGATGGGAAAATGATGGCTCTGCCTGTTTTATTTCTGCCCTGAACTCAATCCATCGAGCTTCAATGGATTTACCCGTAGCAGGGTTGCCTTGTTGGCTAACAAAAAGTGGTTCGTGACGATCACAACGCTCTAGTATTTCAATGGTCTTCTGAGTGAAGCTGACAGCATCGCTGTGTAATTGTTCTATTTTCTCGTTAAGCCTAGTAACACGCTTAAGGCGGCGTTCTGAAATTCGATACTCATTCAACGATTGGATCAAATCCGATGAAATCTCGACAGTCCGAGTTTTTAAGAACTTGGTTTGTACGCCAGTAGAGCGGGGGCATAACAGAATTTCAAAGCGATGCTCGCTCTCAGCAAGCGGGGTTGCAGTGTCTAGCGCATCTAGAGTTAGGGTTGCCACTTCTTCAACCCGCATTCCTGTATCAATTGCAAGCAAGGCTTGTAGGCGCAACTCTTCAGATGTTTGTGGAAGGTGTTGAGTTAAAATACCAAGAGCATCACGGCTTAATGGGGATAGTGGCCTGATGTTTTTACTATCTGCATCCCTCGGAACCTTTATGCGTAAATCACTGGTCTCAACAATGAAAGTTGGGGATATGTGGGCAAGCATCCCACTGTTCTGAACAGAGACAAACTCCATTTTGAATGGGGCTTCCTTCTCATTCTTTACGCGTAGGTAACCATCATGCAGTAGCCACTTATAGTAATTGACGATTTGGTTCATACGAACACTGGCAGTGCTGTGTGCAAGCTCGCCTTGCTTTATTTGCTTGAGCAGGTGAGAGCGGTACAGGTAAGTTGGTTTGAGCCGTTTGACTGGCGGGAATTTATCCCAGCGTAGTCCCTTGTCCTCAAGAAATTGGTAATAGGCACGCAGTGCCTGTGCGCAGGGAGATAGGTCTTCTGCCTTCTTTACTGCCTTGAGATAAAACAGGTAGCTGTTGGCTTCGTGATTGAATACACCATCTTGCGAAAAGAGGGTTGGCAGCGAACCGATATTGTCATTGGAGGGGAGGCAATGGAATGTACCATTATCCAGTTTTTGTAGCTCAGTCTCTTTGAAAACATCGTTGGAGTGTACAAGGTATGTCATAAATCATCCTGAAAAATATCACCGTCCATGTATACAGTATGGACAGTGATTGATCATTTTCCAGATTTGTTTATGTGTGCAAGATGCTTTTCCTACACTAACCCCTCATGGTAACAAACTCTTCGCTGCCCGTTGGGTGAATCGCCACAACAGAGTCGAAGTCTGCTTTGGTTGCGCCCATCTTCATTGCAACGCCGAAGCCTTGAATCATCTCATCAACCGTGAAACCGATGCCGTGTAGGCCGACTACTGTCTCTTCTTCGCCAGCACATACTAGCTTCATCTTACAAGGTTGACGGTGCTTGGTTACTGCTGTGTACATCGCAGTGAAGCCCGATGTGTAAACCTTGATGTTGTCTTTGCCGTATTGCTCTTCAGCTTCTTGAGTCGTTAGACCAATAGTGCCGATAGGTGGGTGGCTGAATACAACAGTAGGCACTAGCTTGTAGTCCATTTTTGCGTTTGTTTGACCGTTAAATAGACGCTCAGAAAGCTGACGACCGGCTTTAACAGCAACAGGTGTTAGCTCGATACCGCCTTCCATGATGTCGCCAACACAGTAGATGCCAGGAACATTAGTTGCTTGGAACTCGTCTACTTTGATGTAGCCACGGTCGTTAGTTGCAACGCCAGTTGATGCTAGGTTGATAGCGTCAGTTGCTGGGTGGCGACCGATAGCCCAGATTAGGTGGTCAACGTTTTGAGTGTTGCCGTTCTCTAGGTGTAGAGTCAGTGTGCCATCCGCTTCTTTCACAACTTCTTTAGGCACTGAGTGCGTGTGAAGTGTTGGACCTTCTGCTTCCATTACTTCTACTAGCGTTTCGATGATCATTGGATCGAAGCTACGTAGTGGAGATTCTTTACGACAGAACAAGTGTGTTTCTGTGCCTAGTGCGCTTAGTACACCTGCGATCTCAACTGCGATGTAGCCAGCACCGATAACCGCAACGCGTTTTGGTTGCTCCATTAGGTCGAAGAAGCCATTTGAGTCGATGCCGTATTCTGCACCTGGGATGTTTGGAATTGTTGGACGACCACCTACCGCGATCAGGATGTGATCTGCTGTGTAGTGTTCACCGTTCACTTCAACTGTCTTTTCATCAACGAACTTAGCAAAGCCTTTGATTACGTTTACTTTGTTGTTACCTAGTACGCGGTCGTAAGATTGGTGGATACGACCAATGTACGCTTGGCGGTTTTCAATCAGCTTGCTCCAGTTAAAGCTTTTTACTTCAACGTCGAAGCCGTAGTCCTCAGAGTATAGGTTGATTGCTTCAGCGACTTGAGCGCCGTGCCACATTACCTTTTTAGGAACACAACCAACGTTTACACAAGTACCACCAAGGTCTTGAGCTTCGATAAGTGCAACTTTTGCACCGTGCATAGCTGCGCGGTTAGCCGATGCGATGCCGCCTGAACCGCCACCGATACAGATGTAATCAAAATGAGTCGCCATTACTTTCTCCATTTATTGAAGGTTGTAGTCACAGTGAGAGCACTGGATACCTACGTCCTATAGATTCTTAAATTGTCTAATTATTATATTGAGGGCAGATCGGTTGAACTCAATCTCCCTGTTTAAAATTTATTCGTCCACATCACAGTCTGTTGAAGATTCTTCAGTCTATGATGTGGACTCGAGATTACTCGGGTACGATCCACTCTACTTTGAAGTGACCAGTCGCTGGCGCAATTGCTTCCTTCAAGAATGGAAGAATCTCTTTCATTTGGCTTTCTAGCTTCCAAGGCGGGTTAATCACGATCATGCCTGATGCCGTCATGCCACGCTCGTTGGTGTCTGGTGATACGCCAAGTTCGATTTGTAGAATCTTGTTGATGCCTAAGCCTTCGAGACCTTCGATCATATCTTCGATATCACAGCGATTTACTACCGGGTACCAAATTGCGTAGATACCGGTTGCCCAGCGCTTGTGGCTTTGAGCGATTGCAGTCACGACATCACGGTACTCTTTTGCCAGCTCGTAAGGCGGGTCGATCAGTACTAAACCACGACGTTCTTTTGGTGGCAGGCTGCCCTTTAAGCGCTTAAAACCATCTTCTTTGTAGATAGATACCTGACGATCACGGTGGAACTCTTGCTCAAGCAGCGGGTGATCGGCTGGGTGAAGCTCAGTCAGTACCATGCGGTCTTGGTCACGCAGGTGTGCACGTGCAACACGTGGAGAACCCGGGTAGTAACGCAGTTTCTCGCCATTATTGAGAATGGAAATAGACTCAAGGTAGCTTTGAATGTCTTCAGGAAGGTCTGTTTGCTCCCACACACGAGCAATACCTTGCTTGTATTCACCGGTTTTTTCAGACCATTCATGCGTTAAGTCGTAACGACCTACACCAGAGTGAGTGTCATGATAAACAAAAGGCTTATCCTTCTGTTTCAAAGAATTAAGAATAAGGCTCTGTACGATATGCTTTACTACGTCGGCATGGTTACCTGCGTGGAAGCTGTGGCGATAACTTAACAAATTAAACTCTCGTAACACTCTCGATTTAGAGTGTGGTTAGTGTAGGTGGGGTTAATCAGACCATTATAACCCTCAATGGACCATAAATTCTCGAACAATTCAGGAACAGTCGTTCGCAATATGTGGTTAGTTATTGGTTCTACTATTGAAATTTGCCTTATTGGGCACTATTTAATAACTATTCGCAGGTGATTTTTTTAGGGCGAACCTGAGCCTGATGACTGTAAGACGACCTCATTACAAAAAAGACGAAAGTCTCTAAAGCCAAAGGAATGTTTATATGTCTAATCCGCTATTAACCTTCACGGACTTACCTCCGTTTTCACAGATCAAGCCAGAGCACGTAAAGCCTGCAGTTGAGCAAGTGATTGAAGCGTGTCGCAACAAGATAGAACAAGTACTTGAAGGTAATACTTCACCAAGCTGGGACAACCTAGTTGCTCCAATTGAAGAAGTGGATGATCGTTTAGGTCGCATTTGGTCACCTGTAAGCCATATGAACTCTGTCGTGAACAGTGACGAACTGCGTGAAGCGTATGAGAGCTGCTTACCTGTGCTATCTGAATACGGCACTTGGGTTGGCCAACACAAAGGCTTGTTCGAAGCGTATAAAGCGATCAAGGCGAGTGAAGCATTCTCTGCACTGAACCGAGCTCAACAAAAAACTATTACCGACGCACTGCGCGACTTTGAATTGTCGGGCATTGGCTTACCTGCAGATGAACAGCATCGTTACGGCGAGATCAGCAAGCGCCAGTCTGAGCTAGGCTCTCAATTCTCAAATAATGTGCTTGATGCAACCATGGGTTGGAGCAAGCAGATCACAGACGTCGCTGAACTGGCGGGTATGCCTGAATCGGCACTGGCGGCAGCTCAAGCGGCGGCCGAATCTAAAGAGCAAGAAGGCTACCTACTGACTTTAGATATCCCATCATACCTACCTGTGATGACCTACTGTGATAACCAAGAACTGCGTAAAGAGCTTTATGAAGCGTACGTAACGCGCGCTTCAGATCGCGGTCCAAACGCAGGTAAGTGGGACAACACTGAGATCATCACCGAGCAACTTAAGCTGCGCCACGAGATCGCGCGCATGCTTGGTTTCAGTACTTACAGCGAGAAATCACTGTCGACCAAGATGGCTGAGACGCCAGATCAGGTTCTTGGCTTCCTGAACGACCTAGCAGTAAAAGCAAAACCACAAGGTGAGCGTGAAGTTGAAGAGCTGCGTCAGTTTGCAGAGAAAGAGTTTGGTGTTTCTGAGCTAAACCTATGGGACATCGCTTACTACAGCGAAAAGCAGAAGCAGAACCTGTTCGAGATCTCTGATGAAGAGCTTCGCCCATACTTCCCTGAATCGAATGTGGTTTCAGGCCTGTTTGAGGTGCTTAACCGTGTGTTTGGTATGTCGGTAACAGAGCGTGAAGGTGTCGACACATGGCATGAGTCAGTGCGTTTCTTTGATATCTTTGATGCGACTGGAACACTGCGTGGTAGCTTCTACCTAGATTTATACGCACGTGAGCACAAACGTGGCGGCGCTTGGATGGATGACTGTCGTGGTCGTCGTATTACTGAATCTGGCGAGCTACAAACGCCCGTCGCTTACCTAACGTGTAACTTCAACAAGCCAGTTGGTGATAAGCCAGCACTGTTTACTCATGATGAAGTCGTGACTCTGTTCCACGAGTTTGGCCACGGTATCCACCACATGCTGACGCAAGTAGAAGCGGGCGCAGTTGCGGGTATCAATGGCGTGCCTTGGGATGCGGTTGAATTACCAAGTCAGTTCCTAGAAAACTGGTGTTGGGAAGAAGAAGCGCTGTCGTTCATCTCTGGTCACTTCGAAACGGGTGAAGCGCTACCAAAAGAGATGCTAGAGAAGATGCTAGCGGCGAAGAACTTCCAATCTGCGATGTTTATCCTACGTCAGCTAGAGCTTGGTTTGTTCGATTTCACGCTACACACAGAATACGACCCTGAAGTGGGTGCTCGCGTACTAGAAACGCTAGCGGATGTTAAGTCTAAGGTGTCGGTACTGCCAAGCCTAGATTGGAACCGTTTCTCACACAGCTTTGGTCATATCTTTGCTGGTGGTTACAGCGCGGGCTACTACAGCTACCTGTGGGCAGAAGTGCTATCGGCAGATGCGTTCTCAGCATTTGAAGAAGAGGGTATCTTCAACACTGAAACGGGTAATCGCTTCCTGAACAACATCCTTGAAATGGGTGGCAGTGAAGAGCCAATGGAGCTGTTCAAACGCTTCCGTGGTCGTGAGCCACAAATCGACGCAATGCTGCGCCACGCGGGAATCAACGCATAATCACGGTAACTATCTAGTTTATTGCGAAAAGAGCCTCTAGTTAGAGGCTCTTTTTTTGTCTGTGCGTTATGCCAAGCAAGGCGAATCAATGTTATGGATTCACATTGCGGTTGATAGGGTTCTGCAATGAAATCAGTGTCTCTGTCGACTGAACTTCATCGATCGCTTGCAGCTTATCGATCAATACAAACTGCAGCTCTTCTATCGACTTACACATCAGCTTTACAAAGATATTGTAAGCACCAGTGGTGTAGTACGCCTCAACCACTTCGTCTAAGGCATTCAGCTTAGCGATCGCCGAGTGGTAATCTTTGGCAGCATTAAGGTTGATGCCAATAAAGCAACACACGTCGTAACCCAGTTTTTTGGTGTTTACCACAACTTCCGTTCGCTCGATAATGTCTGCCGATCTCATCTTTTCGATGCGAACGTGAATCGTCGCAGGGCTGACATCGAACTGCTTTGCCATTTCAGCGTAAGGAGTTCGTGCATCTTCCATCAAGGTTTTGAGAATGGCACGGTCTAGATCATCTAGACGAGCTGTGGTTGTGGACATGCATAATCCTTAGGTTGAATGAAAAACATACCGGCTTGAGTACACATCATAGCCAAGGGTGATAATATTAGCAGTAACTATAGGGTTAGGGTGAATTCAGTGCGATTTTCGTTATTTTTTATTGTGATGTGTTGGAGTGTTTTTGCTTCAGCTCAGGCAAAAGATGTGTTGGTTATTCACTCTTATCATCAAGGCTTTTTCTGGACAGATGATTTCCATAAAGGACTATCTGATGAGCTCGATCGCGATGGGTTATCTTACCGGGTTGTTTATCTCGATACCAAGCGAACTCAAAACGCTGAATACTTAGAGCGAATTTATCAGCTATACCGCACTAAGCTGTCGCATGAAGAGTTTGCCGCTGTAGTCGTCAGTGATAATAACGCCCTCAATCTGATGAAACGCTTAGCGCCCGAACTCAATGGCACGCCCGTTATTTTTGGTGGCATCAACAATTTTTCTCCGCAAATGATTGAAGGCTTGCACGCAACCGGTATCACTGAAGATATTGATATGGCGAGCAATATTGAGCTGATCAATCGACTTCAATCGACGGTTAAAAAAGTTTACGTGGTTACCGATCACTCGGTAACGGGTGAAGCTATTCGCGCTCAAGTGGATTTATTTCTACAAAAACGCCCTGAGTTTTCTGGGATGGTGGAGCAATATACGCCTGATTCTTATCAAGAACTGATGACGTTCGCGCAACGCGCTGATCTAACTAAAAGCTTGTTGTTCTGGGCCTACTACCGCGACATCAATGGTCGGGTCAGCAGCAAAGAAGACTGGCGTCAGCTCAACAAAAAAACTCAGATGCCATTGTATATTGTGCATGATTTAGGACTTGGGTTTGGTGCGATTGGTGGCGTGATCCACAGTGGAGAAACGCAAGGTCGAGACACGGGGCGCGTGCTGAACAATCCTAAGGCTCCATTGCCATTGGTGGTTGCTGGCGCGCCAGAAATCAAACTCGATTACCAACAGATCTCACGTTAGGATTTGGGTGCAGAGAATGAAGCCTCAGTAACCTTCCTCAATAAGCCGAAGTCATTCTTAATGCGCTATCGCGATGAAATTCGCACCATCGGTTTAATGTTCTTGAGCATGTCGTGTGTTATCGCGGTGTTGGTGTATTACCTTAACCGTCTGAAGAAGAGCGAACGTGCAAGTCGCCAAAGCCAACGACTGTTGGAGTCGATATTTGATCAGAGCCTGCAATTTATGGGCATCATTGATAAGGGTGGCGTGCTGCTGTCGAGTAACAGCAAGTTACATGAGCTGCTTTATAATCAAGGCTATAAACTGGGAACGCCGCTGCAACAACACCAACATTGGGAAAGTTCTGCGCGAGAAGTGCTAGCCGAATATTTCATCGCAAAAAGTGAGCACCCAGCCTTACGATTTGAAGCCGAGGTGTGGTGTCGAGATCGCGGTGCGATGGTGTTGGATATTTCATTGAAGCCGATGCCGGGCAGTGAAGACGAAGACATTCAGTTTCTCTTTGAGGCGCGCGACGTGACCTCACGTAAGCTTGCTGAGAATAAGCTGTTCCAACGTGAAGCAAACTTGAAGCTGTATTACGACAAACAGCCGGTGATGATGATTACGCTCGATGGCAATAATCGCATTCAACAAGTGAACCAGTTTGCCGAAGAGCTTTTGGGATACCCTCTCGATCAGTTGTTGGGCCATCGCCCTAGAGAATTCTATGTTGATGAGAACGCGATGATTCCTCGTCATATCTTGCTGCAACCTCAGCATAAGATTCGTGGTGTGTGGCGTCGTGATATCGAATATCGCCATGCCGACGGCAGCAAGAGCTGGATTCGTGAAAATATCCGCCCGTTGGTGGAGTCTGATCAGCTGTTGATTGTGGGTGAAGACATCACCGAAACGCACGAGCTTTCTGAAAAGCTAGAGTATCAGGCTCGCTATGACCTACTGACTGACACCTTTAACCGCAACCACTTTGAGCAAGAGCTGCAAAAGGCGCTGAAAGAGGTTGAGAGCCACATGCGAACTCACGCAATGTTGTTCCTAGATTTGGATCAGCTGAAAGTGCTGAACGATACCGCAGGACATGAAGCGGGTGATGCTGCGATCTTGTTTAGCGCCAAACTGCTAGAAGACGTACTGCCTTACAATGCGGTGTTAGCGCGAATGGGTGGTGATGAGTTTGCTGTGCTGATGAAAGACTGTACTGAACGAGATGCGGTGAATGTGTGTCGCAGTATTATCTCGATGATGAGTGAGAATCCATTCTTGTGGGATGATATTCGACTCAACCTGACGTGCTCTATCGGTATTCGATTGATCGACCATACAGCAGCTTCACCACAGATGGTGCACGCTCAGGCGGATGCAGCTTGTCATGCCGCTAAAGAAGAAGGTCGCAATCGCTATCATCTTTACCATCAAGATGATGAAGACCTGCGTCGTCGCCATCTTGAGATGGAGTGCGTTAACCTAGTGCATGAGGCCTTGGCTAACGATCGCTTAGAGTTGTTTGCGCAGCGAATTCTTGGCCTAGATGAAGACAGCGATAAAATGCACTTTGAAATCTTGGTCCGCATCAAGAACATCCAAGGGGAATACATCTCCCCGGGGATCTTCATGCCAGCCTCAGAGCGTTATAACATCGCGCATTTGATTGACCGCCAAGTCGTCAGTCAAACCTTGGGTTGGTTGGAGCAACGCCCTGAGGTTATTGAGGAACTGGGGATGTGTTCAATCAATCTTTCCGGTCACTCGATGGGTAACCGTGAGTTTGTCGAATTTTTGATAGATAGCCTGAGCGATTCATCGATACCGTGTCATAAGATTTGTTTAGAGATCACCGAAACAGCGGCCATGAGTAACATGAAGCAGGCGATCAAGTTCTTCACTCGAATCAAAGAGCTTGGCTGCATGATTGCATTGGATGATTTTGGCTCAGGGCTATCGTCATTTGGCTATCTGAAAAAGCTGCCTGTCGATATTGTGAAGATCGATGGCTTGTTTGTACGTGATATTGATGTGAATGAGATGGACCATGTGATGGTTCGCTCGATCAATGATCTTGCCAAGCAGATGGGCAAGCACACCGTGGCTGAGTTCGTTGAAAATACCCAGATAATCGACAAGCTTATCGAACTGGGTGTGAACTACGCGCAGGGCTACATCATAGGGCGACCTAAGCCACTCGCAGAGCTTGTTGAAGAGTTAAGACAAGAGCGAGAGACAGAGCCATTGGTTTAGGTAAGCCGACTTTAGCTGGGAATACTTTTCACCGCTAATATGTATTGTTGAGGCAATCAGGTAAACTGGTTGCCTCTTTTGTTTTGAATACTACTGTCTGTTGGAGACGACCTTGCAACTACAACTGATTTGCGAAGATGCTACCCAAATCGATCATTTGAATGACTTAGCGACCCGCTGGAACTTATCTCATGATGAAAGCAGCGATTTTGCTTTGGTACTGACTAGTGAGCGACTTGAGCTACGTAAAGTCGATGAGCCCAAGCTTGGCGCTATCTTTGTTGATTTAGTGGGAGGCGCAGTTGGTCACCGACGTAAGTTTGGCGGTGGTAAAGGTCAGGCGATTGCCAAAGCAGCTGGTTTAAACAAAGGCGCAACGCCAACTATTCTTGATGGTACTGCAGGCTTAGGGCGCGATGCGTTTGTGTTGGCTTCTCTAGGTTGTAAGGTGCAAATGGTCGAGCGTCACCCCGTTGTGGCCGCACTGCTTGATGATGGCTTGCAGCGAGCGCAACAAGACCCAGACATCGGTGGTTGGGTAAGTGAGCGTATGAAGCTGATTCACGCATCCAGTCACGATGCGTTGGATAAGCTCAGCAACGATCCTGACTTCGAACAGCCAGACGTGGTGTACCTCGACCCAATGTACCCATACCCAGAGAACAAAAAGAAATCGGCTCTGGTCAAAAAAGAGATGCGCGTATTCCAATCTTTGGTGGGTGCCGATCTGGATGCTGATGGCCTATTTGAGCCAGCGATGAAGTTGGCATCGAAGCGAGTTGTGGTTAAAAGACCGGATTACGCAGCTTGGTTAGACGAGCAAAAACCGAGCATGGCGATCGAAACCAAAAAGAACCGTTTTGACGTCTATGTGAAAGCATCAATGACTTAATTGAAGCATCAATAACTTAGATACACGCTAAGAAAATTTCCCGTCATAAATACGATAAATTGCCATTTAACACTTGCGATAGTCGCGTTACAGATGTATATCTAACTAAGAATCATTATTATTCTTAGCTGGAGTTGAAGCATGGCTAAACGCTTTTGTAAGTTAAACCGTCGAGATATCACCGAACACTTGGGCGAGATCCACAGCTTGGTGACTGAACCTAAGTTCGTGTGTCGTTCTTGCGCGCGTTCTTCGGCGGATCAAGCGAATCTATGCAAACCCACCGCAATTCCACCTCTTGGTTGTCAAAACAAACCCGTTGAAGAGAAAGTCGCATGCGGCCTGCTAGCGGAAACATTACCTGCACCAGAACTGTCGCTTGCGGAAATCAACGAGGCAATTGAACCGAGCGTACAAATGTTCGATCCAGCCGCCGCTGATATGGCCCCTGAGCTTGCCAAAAAAGAAGCCGCACAGAAAAAAGCCAAGCTGAAAAAACTGATGGCGAAGGCGAGCGGTGATGAGAAAGCTGAACTCAAACAAGCGAAGAAAGCGGCTAAGAAACAAGAGAAGTACAATAAGAAACTGGCGAAGATGATTAAGAAGCAGCAAAAGCTGTTTAAGAAAAGTCAGAAGCTGGAAAGTGAATTGGAACGAATCAACCTACAACTTGATGATGTTGCCTTCACTGAAACCAAGACTCAGGTAGTGAGCCACAATCAAATTCACTGAAGTTGATTTGAATGGTTTATTGCTACAGCGATGATTTAAAAAGAGCGACCTTAGGTCGCTCTTTTGCTTTTTGGGGTTATCCGAGCTGACTCATGTAGCTCGTTCAAATCAGCTAAGCGTTGCTTGCGGATCTTGCTACGCGCTTCTTCACCCACGTCTCATTGACGAATAAAGAGAATAAGATAACGGCGCCACCAATAGACAAGCGAACCAAATCGACATCTCTGTTCCAAATCAGGATATTCACCACCAGACCAGCAGGAACCAAGGCATTGTTCATCACTGCCAGCGCGCCAGCATTCACCATGCACGCGCCTTTATTCCACATAAAGTAACCCAGCCCCGACGCAATCAAGCCAAGGTAGATCAGGATTCCCCATTGAAGTGTGGTGGTGGGCAGTTTCTCTGGGTTGCCTAGTAGCATGAAAGCCACTGACGCGACACATAGCGCCCCTAAGTAGAAGTAACCAAATACGGTTCGCTGAGGCAACTCGGTCGATTCCTTCTCCATCACCACCTTGTAGCCCACCTGACCAATAGCAAAGCACAGGTTCGCGCCTTGCACGACGAGGAAGCCGACTAAAAAGTTTTCGTTAATACCTGCGAACTTAATGAATACCGCGCCCAATACCGCAATTGCCGCTGTCACTAGGTACCACGGAGAGAATTGCCCTTTGAGAAAGTCATAAATAAGCGTGACGTAAATTGGGGTAAAGACAGTAAACAAAAGGACTTCAGGAACGGATAGCAGTAAGAAAGACTGATAGTAGAAGCAGTACATCAGGCCAAGCTGGATGCCACCAATTGCCATCAATTTAGCGATCAGCTTACGCGATACGCCGCGAAACTTTAGGAAAGGAAGAAATACGACGCCAGCAAGGGCAACACGCATTAAAACAGAGAACCAAGAATCAACCTGACCCGCAAGGTAAACGCCGATCAGGCTAAAGGAGAAGGCCCATAGGAGGGTAACACCAGCTAAATAGCTCATAGTAAAACTTCGTTAATAAGATATGAGCTGTATGTTACCTAACCTTAAATCATTAGTCTTCTGAATCTCTTAGAGGCACGACCAGCATATCAACCGGAGAGGCGTTGATCAGTTGTCGTGTTGAAGAAAGTAGCTTGCTCCAGAAATCTTGATGGTGACCACAAACCACTAAATCAACATTAAACTCGTTGATGGTGTCACACAGCTCATGACTCAAATCGCCACTGCCCACTAAGGTATGGGTGATTGGGTATTGAGCATGCTCAGCAAAATTTTGCAGCTGAACTCGAGATGCTTCCATCGCGTTATGTTGGGTTTCTGCCATGTTGATATCAATCAGGCCGGTATACAGCTCCGCGTAGTTAATATCGATATGGATAAAAGAGACTTTGGCTTCCAATGGCTTAGCCAATGCTACCGCTTTATCCACAATTAATTTGCTGTCTTCTGATAAATCGACCGCGACCAAAATATGTTTGTAACTCATATCGCTACCTCCTTTATTCATTGTCTGATTTAAGATTAGCACTATGCGATGGCTTTTTTTGCTGAAGTGATCTCATATCCACTGTCTTGCGTAATGACAGCTCGAAATATTGGTTAACTAATGGCCTGCGAGATATTCATTAAATAGTGATATAGTAGAGAAAATTGAGGATGTAATTAGGAGTCTTAAATGCTGTCAAAAACTATGGTTGAGCAACTGAATGATCAAATTAACCTAGAATTTTTCTCATCCAATCTATACTTACAAATGAGTGCTTGGTGTGAAGACAAAGGATTTGAAGGTGCAGCAGAGTTTCTGCGTGTTCATGCAGTAGAAGAAATGGAACATATGCAGCGTCTTTTCACTTACGTAAGCGAAACAGGTGCAATGCCAATTCTGGGTTCGATTGAAGCACCGAAACACGAATTCGAAAGCCTTGGTGCAGTGTTCCGTGAAACTTATGAACATGAGCAGATGATTACTGAAAAGATCAACAAACTGGCTCACGTTGCTTTCAGCACACAAGACTACTCAACCTTTAACTTCCTGCAATGGTACGTTGCAGAGCAACACGAAGAAGAGAAGTTGTTTAAAGGTGTATTGGATAAGCTAGAGCTTGTTGGTGAAGACGGTAAAGCACTGTTTTTTATTGATAAAGACCTAGCGCAATTGGCAAAAGATGGTTCATCTTCAATTATGGAAGCTCCTGCCGTTTAGGTAGTACGGGAAAGACACTGATTATCTTTTTCTTTTGAGTTTTCTTATGAAGATGTAGGGAGGAAAGGATGATCAGCGGCGACACTATTCTATTTGCACTAATGGTTGTGACTTGCGTGAACTGGGCGCGTTATTTTACTGCGCTAAGAACGCTCATTTATATTATGCGAGAAGCGCATCCTCTACTTTATCAACAAGTAGACGGAGGCGGTTTTTTCACAACCCATGGCAATATGACCAAACAGGTTCGCCTGTTCAGTTACATCAAAAGCAAAGAGTATCACCATCATCATGACGAAGTTTTTACTTCGAAGTGCGATCGCGTAAGACAGTTATTCATACTCTCTTCCGCTCTGCTAGGTGTAACCTTGCTGTCTTCTTTCATCGTCTGAGTTTTTAGTACGTGTGAAGTAGAGCTTAGGTTCTGGTGTGAAGCTTCGGTTGTTGGTTCGCTAAGTTAAGTAGTGGTTTTGCTGCTGTCTGCTAATTGTACAATTGAACATCAATTGCAAAGTTTAAAATTGCCGCTAAAATAGCGAGCAATTAGTAAGGATGTGCTGTTTATGCACATCCTTTTTTATTGATGGCATTTCGAGAACAGGGCGTACTCGAGGTGCAAAAGTGAAGAAAGCAGAACCCCAATGAGTGAAAAGTTTGATGTAATCGTAATTGGTGCGGGCGCCGCGGGCTTAATGTGTGCTGCGGAAGCGGGTAAACGCGGCCGACGAGTGCTGGTGGTTGATCATGCAAAGAAACCAGGCAGAAAAATTTTAATCTCAGGTGGCGGTCGTTGTAACTTCACTAACTATGATGTTTCAGCCAACAACTTCCTGTGTAACAACCCTCACTTCGTGAAGTCAGCTTTATCTCAATACACCAACTGGGATTTTATCTCGATGGTGAGCAAGTACGGTATTGAGTTCGAAGAGCGTGATCACGGCCAGTTGTTCTGTGTGAATGACCACACAGCAAAAGACATCGTGAGCATGTTGCTTGAAGAGTGTAAGCAAGCGAAAGTTGAACAGCGCTACCGTTGTGATGTTCACTCCATCGAAAAAACAGACGCTGGCTTTAAGATGCACCTTAATACCGACGAAGTTGAGTGTGACTCACTTGTCGTGGCGACGGGCGGTTTATCGATGCCGAAACTAGGCGCGACGCCATTTGGCTATAAGATTGCCGAGCAGTTTGGTTTGTCTGTGATGCCGACTACTGCGGGTTTGGTGCCATTTACTCTGCATAAAGAAGACAAAGAAGCCTTTGCTGAGCTTTCAGGAATCGCGATTCCTGCCGAGATCACCGCGCAAGACGGCACCTTATTCAAAGAAGCGTTGCTGTTTACCCACCGCGGCTTATCTGGTCCTTCGGTATTGCAAATTTCTTCGTTCTGGAAAGCGGGTCAATCGGTTTCGATTAATCTAGTACCAGAAGTGGACGTTGCTGAACTACTTGAAAACTCTCGAGAGAAACACCCAAATCAGAGCCTGAAAAACACCTTAGCGAAAGCATTACCAAAGCGTTTTGTAGAAGTACTGATTGACCGCAAAGAGCTTGAAGACAAGCCGCTCAAGCAGTTCAATGAAAAACAGCTGAATGACATTGTAGAGCATTTAGAGAACTGGAAAATTGCGCCAAACGGCACGGAAGGTTACCGAACAAAACTATTCCTAACACACTAAGTTGTCAAAATCGGAGTTAATACTTAATTTAAGCATATGTTCTATAATGACATTGCTTGATTTTTAAGTGTTTATTTTTGATTAAAATAATGACAATTAGGTGGGTTCATGAAATATCATGTCCAAAACGGTAAACCAGGCTTTAACTATACTTGCGATCGTGGAATCGATCGATTCATTGAGCTTTCAACTTATCACCTTCAGCTTAAAGATAGAGATGTCTTATCTGAGCTAATGATTCTTTATTGTCAAGGCAAGAGATCTGCATCTTATGTGTCTTGGATTAAACGTATCAACAGTACACTCTATGCAACATTCGAATATATATGCATAGACTGCCTACCAACTAATGCCACAGAGTGGCGCGAATTAGTGAAGCAAGCGTATGCTAAGACACTAGTATCCTCAAACAACAAGGCGTTATCTACTCGTGTTGATGAGTGGAATAAGAACCTCAAACCTTTCTTAGTGTTCTTGAAGGATCGAGACGTTATACCTCCCCACGTGATTATCCCTAGAATGAAAAAGACAGGTGAACTTACTAAGAAAAGTAGCTTTAAGGCTGTGATGATCGGTGAAAAAAAAGCGACTGAAGTTAAAGTTGATGACACCATTAACAATGTCTTAGTTCCAATTTCTCTTTCTAGAAGTGATGTCGAATACCTTGATGAAATACAGTTTGATTTGAAGCGTTCAAGGAATGCATTGCATGATTGCCTACTAAAATATTGGCAAGCTATTAAATTACATTATGACTTTGCTCAGTCTTTGATGGAAGAATTCCCTAAAAAGCACCCCCAATTATTGGCTCGTTATATAAATAGTGACCTCTATGACTTTTCCTATGACCGGAATGACTTAGGAAAAGATGGAAAACCAAAACCTCCGCGTAGAAGACATATAGCCAATCCAACGTCATTATTTGGTTCAATGCTATTCATGTATGTAGTTGGTTCGGAATGTAATGGCATTTTTAAGCTACAAGACTTACCCAAAGCTAAATTACCCAGCTCATTATCAGATCAGGCATTCACCAGCGATGCGGTTAGATGCTTACCTAAGTTAGGTTTTGAATCTACTGATAATATCGATATTTCACATCGTTTTGATTGGTGTTTTGGTTACATTCGTAATGCTGATATTGGTTGTTTGATTGCACTCTTGATGATGCTAAACCCCAAATTTACCTACATATCATTGTTGCAAGCTAAGGTTAAATATACAGATAATAAACCTTTATTGGAGCTTGATGATTTAGGGATGTCGTTCTCTATTACTAAAGCTCGCGCGTCAGATATGAAAAAAGAAAACCTTGATGACGTTAGCTTAGAGATCATTGAATTTCTTCATGAAATCCGTAAAAAACACCTGCATTTAATAAAAAATAAGAAACAAGAAAATTTCCTATTTTTGGCTTACTCCCGAAAGAGTAAAGGACTAGTTAATCCTGACTCTTGTAAGGTGGATAAAATCATAACAGGATCCGAATCTAAACGCTCAATTGAGCTAGGTCATAAGCAGATACACTCCCTATCTGGCAGGGTAGATGTCACTGTTAAAATTTAACCAGTTTGGGCGATAAA
>NZ_JBGOOD010000042.1:0-45816 GCF_041439475.1 Vibrio sp. 1S139 | reverse complement strand
CTAGTGGGCTAGAGCCTATCACCTTCTGGGTTGTCATCCATTGGTAAAGCTCATCCAGTATCGGCTTGGCATACGCTTAACGCTCTGCTTTGCGTTCTTCGGCAGGCGCACCTTTTAAGCGTGATTCTATCCCGTAGAGCTTTTGGGGTTTAGCCAGCACTTTATCAGCCTTGCCCGATTTACCTTCCCCTTGAAGCTTCTTCGCGTCCATGAACTTGCGTTAAGCACCCCACATTAGTGACGTGATGCAGACCATGATAAGCCGTGTAGCCATCGGTTTGTAGATAACCGTTGTAGTCACCTAAAAAGTCCACGGGGCACACCCTCGCGCGACTGTTTTGATAGTCGTACAAGGCGATTTTTTCACATTCGGCAGTGCCGCTTCGGGCGAGTCAGCGCCTGAGCAGTAAAGCCACATATAACACTGCTTCTCTTCTTTGAGCACATTGAGCGGCGTTTCATCCGCCTGAACCACCACTTGTTGAAGTAGGTTCTCCTTCAAGGCCACATACAGCGGGGCGAACTTCTCACTGACTTGGATAACCCACCTTGCCATGGTGGCGCGTGATAGCTCGATACCCGACTGGGTAAACAGCGATCATCAATCAATGCATTGGGTGCTAACTCTTGTCCTCCACCCGCTAAGCGACCATTACAAAAAGCACCAACAAGGATCTCGCCGGTAAAGCTGCCTTTGTCTATGGGCAACGTGCCACTGTAGGGCTTAAAGCCAAGTGCTTTCACCACACCTGTTAGTGTATACGCACCGCCACCGAGAAAATCTTTAAGCTCGACTGGCGTTTCAGCTGTGACTTCAGCACCAAAACCCGCCGCAGCGACATTCATAAAATAGCGGTCATTCGCACGCGCGCTATCCACCGCAAACGCCTTGCCTTCCAGCGCTAGTTCAAAAGCACCCGAAATATCGTTAGGTATTCCCGTTGCGGTAGCAAAATCATTCGCAGTGCCCATTGGGATAAGCGCCAGTTGTGGTCTTTCACTGGCACGGAACTGGTTGAGCGCGTTAACGGCTTCATTCACCGTTCCATCGCCACCGACAACAATCAGACGCTTAACACCATCGCATATTGCCTCGCTTACCAAACGAAACATGTCCGACGATTCCCAAGTCACTCTAACTTGCAGGTCAATATCATTGTCCCTCGCCGCAAAGGTGGCTTGCCTTAATTCCGGGATATTGGCTTTCTTTCCGTTTAAAATCACGCGAATGCTGTCCATGGCTATGTCCTTGTATAGGCTAACTTGATAACTCTTTTGCTGCCGCTTTGATCTTAGCTCGTAACCACTTATGGCTTGGTTCATTAGTACGGCTTGGATGCCAAATCATACACATATCGAGGTCTTCCAACTCGAAGGGCAATGGCAGTGTTTTTACCGCGTACTTTTCAGCAAAACAATGCACTGATGAAATAGGCATTACTCCGATGTACTCAGAGCCTTCGATAACAGGAAGCATCTCTACAACGCCCGCTGCGCGATACACGATTCTACGTTTCTCAAGGTCACTATAGTGCTCAGAGCTTAATAAGCTTTTGCGCGCATGCCACCTAGAGACCACCACATGCTCGAGTGCTAAGAACTGTTCCATATCGATGGTATCGCCAACCGTAGGATGATCACTACTACACACCACCACCAGCTCTTCTGTAGAAATCACCTCGTGCTTAAGCATGGTTCTTCCTTTAGGCGTCATATCAACAATCACGTCGTGTCTTTGCAGCCTTAAATCAGACTCATAGTCTTCGGTAAACAGAGGATGAACCTCTAACGCGATACCTGATGCGACTTGGCTGATTAACCGCATGACTTTTGGCATCATTTCGTAGCTCGCCGCCGAGACGCAGGCAATGGAAAACACGCGGCCTGAGGTTTTAGGATCGAAGTCTCTTGATGCGGATAAGGTAGAAGTAAAGTTTTTAAGTGCAGCGGCCATTGCAGGATAGATATCAATAGCGAATGTGGTTGGCTCTACGCCTGATGTGGTGCGATGAAACAGTGGCTCATCATAGATATCTCTCAACCTTGCAAGTGCTTTACTCACTGCTGGTTGGCTTATATCCATGCGATTAGCAGCTCTAGATAAGTTCTGCTCTTCATAGATAGCAACAAATATAGGAATTAGATTTAGTTCGGTACTTTTCATACAGTTCCATATTAAAGAAGCAGGTTCCCCATAGTAGAGAACCTGCCGATTATGTTCGATGCGAATAACTAAAGTTTGCTACTTAGTTCTATCTTTTAAGTTTGGCAAGGCTTTAGGGATTTTCAAGCGAGCGGCAATTGAACGAGAATTGCTTGAGTTTGATGTGTCACTGGGCAAGTTACGTAACCCTTTCCATAAACGAGTGAATACGTTTTTATCTTCACATCCTTGTTGAAGGGCTTCGCTATCTTCTAGCCAACGCTTTTGTCCATTTGATTTACCATGTTGCGCTTTATCCAGTTGCACTTTATTCAGTTCTAACTGAGAGGTTTGGTTTCGCAATTGACGGTAGATAAAGGTTCTTAATGCAGCCCAATTACCTTGCTTAACTAAACGACGTAGTACCAGCCAACTCGGTGTTGGGCGGTTTGCGTAGTAACGCTTAACCGAAACAATCAACGCAATGCAGACTAACAACACCAAACCAACACTAATAAACACCGACATGTAGGCCTTGATGAAAGATTGGACTGTGTGTTTGGCTTCAAACACTTCGCCTTTTATCACCACGTTTTCAAGGCGTTGATTTTTGCTGTCCCACCACTGAAATGAAAACTCTGGCAGCGTAAACTCACCACCCTGCTGAATCACATATACAGTCTGTTCAACTCGGCTTGAGCGATAATCACCACGTTCTTGAGTGTCATCCAAACGGTTGGGCTGTGGGTAAGCTTGGAACTGCTTAGTGGACTTATTGGTTAGCACATCTGGCAGCAACACAGAAAAGCTGTCTTTTGCCTTAATCGTGATAGTTCGAGTAATAGCATCGCCAACTTTTAGCTCTTCACTTGAGCGTTGCCATTGCTGCTCTATATCTACTTCTGTCGCAGAAAACCAAGGCGTTTCATTATCGAGTAAACCTGAAGGCAACGAAGCTTCAAACTTAATCGGCTGCGTGTAAAGCGTACCGCCCACGTTTGAACCATCAGGAGCAGAAACTTGGATACGAACCGGTACGGTTGGAATAACAAACTCACCGGAAGTCATCGGATAAAGCGTCACTTCCCAACGCTGACGTGACCATGTAGTACCACCGACTCTTTCTGTGTAGTTCGTCGCGAGTTGGTTACGCTGCTTAGCGATAACGTTAGGGATTTCGATACTGCCGATTCGAGTGCCGCCCGTTAACCAGCGCGGTGTCGCCACCTCAATGTTCAGAATGACCTGCTCATTTACGCTGACTTTGCCCGGCGTTATTTTGTCGCCTGACTTGGGTTTCTCGCCAATCCAAGCGATAAGCTCAACGTCACCACTTTTTTGCAGATCGAAGATATCGGCAGCAGAAGCAACAGCAGGAAAAAACCAACTCAACATAAGAGTCATCGACAACAACCATGTGCGGGCTGTGAATCGCGCTCGCTTTGATTGAATCGCTTCAAGAGCTAAATCATATCGACTCATTGCGTTTGCTCCTGTTTTGACGCTTGTTCGATGGAAGGCGCAGGATCTCTTAACTGAATTTGGAATTTGGATTTCAAGAAGAACTTAGGATCGGCTTCTACTCGCTTTAACCACTTGTCGGCAAGCTCTTGGCTGCCCAAAATCTCATTCGCGTTAAGTGTTTCCTTAAGCATCAATTCCGCTACCGTTTCTTCTTCAGCGCCATCACCCGTTCGCGGCTGATCGTCTTCGAGTTCTAAAGATTCTTCAGGGCCATCTGTGGTTCCAGACTGGCTTTCACTGGTTCGGTTTACCTCTTCGACAATTCCACTAAGCACAGCAAGATTGTTCTCCACATCCGTTCTTAGTTCTGGTGACAGATCCTCTTTCTCACTTAATGATTTCAAGAGGTCTCGTGCGGCAAGGTATTCACGCTGCCTAGCTAACGCACTCGCTGCATTGTACAAACCAAGGTCAGTTTTGGTTTGCAAAAACGCACTGTGAGCGAGCTTAAAATCACGAGCATAGTAATAAGCCGCGCCCTTTCGCATTGGGTCAGTAAAATGTTTGGCAGCTTGAAGATATTCTTTCTGATTCAACAGGCGTTGACCTTGCTGATCGGGCGTTAACCATAAGTCCCACCACCATTGAGCTGTTTTGTCCCAAGTAGTAACCGACTCCACCACAACGGGTTTCTCAGCGGTTAAGTTGACTGTTTTCGCCAAAGTGTCTGGTGAATACATGCTGCTTGTGATCATCAAACCAACGACACACCACTGCACCAACCACCCTTTTCTGAACCATAGCAACATAATGAAAGCCATTGGAATAAGCAGTCCATAGCCCATGTCTTTCCAAGGCATTGAAGATTCGCCGTTGAGCTGCATGTTTCTTTCAACCGCTCTGTTTAGTTGTTGGATATCCGAATCATCAACGGTCACTTCAATCACTCGTCCACCCGTCTTACTCGCTAAGTTACGCAGTGAATCTAGGTCGACAGGGTTATCGCTCACCACATTACTGTTTCCTGCGGCGAGAATGAGCAACTGATACGGATTGTCGTTAAAGAAACTCTCGTACGCCCTAATGGTGCTTGGGTTTACACCATCTGATACCAACAGTACAGAAGAACCTAACTCACCAGACAGGTGCTGATTAATCAGTGGCAGTGCTTCCTCTGCTGACTTACCTGAAACAGGCATGATATCGGGTGTGATAGCCGCTAGAAACGGTTCAAACACCTTGCTGTCTTGCGTGACGGGCATCGCTACGTGTGCGCTGCCTGCATAAACCACTAAGCCCGTATTACCGCCTTTGCGAGCTGCCAATAAGTCTCTAATTTTCTGCTTAGATCGTTCCAAGCGACTTGGAGGCAAATCTTTAGCAAGCATAGATTCACTATTATCAAGCACAACCAACATCGACGCTTTGTCTTCACCAAAAGGCGAAGCCTCACGCTGCCATGTTGGGCCAGAACAGATAATGATGGCGATAGTCACAATCACCACCAATAGCTTCAACGGCAGTTGCTTGCGCCAGCCTGTTTCGCCAATCGTCAATGCATCACGTAAATGTGTAGGTAAAATGTCTTTCCACGTTGGTTTGGTCTCTTCTCTCCAACGAACCCATAACAGGAAGAACATCGGAATAAAGGCCAACAACCACAAAGGTCGGATAAAATGAAACTGGGTAAAGAACTGTTGTATCGTGAGAGAATCAGGCATCACTCTCTCCTTTCAAATTCTTAGCCGAAGAAGCGAGCAGCGATCTTCGGCGTATCGTTGCTAAGCTGAATGCGGTCAAATACATCACTACAACAATCGCCATCAAATAGTGGTGCAGCCCCTGTTTAGGGCGATAAGTGGTACTTTCATATAACTGAGGTTCAAGCTCACCAATCTGAGCATAGGCTTTGGTCAGTTCGTCGCGGTTAAGTGCTTCAAAGGCTTCGCCACCTGACTCTTGAGCGACACGCTTGATGGTTTCCATATCCAGAGCAACCTCTCCAACGGTTTGCGGATCGCCCATCGCAATAACGTGAATTCGAACGCCTTTAGCCTTGGCGACTTTTGCGGCATCGATAGGCTCAACAAAACTTCCTGTATCATTACCGTCTGTTAATACGATCACGACTTTCTCTTTTTCGTTGGTGTCGACGTTTGAATCTTGAACGGCAGCACTTTGCTTTTCACTTTGTTCAAACACCTTGATCGCCAAGCCAATTGCATCGCCCAAGTGCGTACTTTGCCCTGCCATCGCGACATCGGTTTGATTAAGCAGTTCAAGCCATACATCTTGGTCCGCGGTAAATGGCGTTTGTACAAACGCTGCATCACCAAACAAGATCAAACCGAGTCGGTCACCTTTTCTGGTTTTCGCAAAATCAACCAGCACCTCTTTGGTCGCATCTAAACGAGAGATTTTATCGCCTTGTTTAGAAGTGAAATCTTGCTCCGCCATTGAGCCAGACAAATCGACCACCACCATCACATCACGACCCAATTGTTCGCGAACCTGTGGCTCACCAAGAATGGTTGGTTTCGCTAACGCACACACGACCAATACCCAAGTAATAATGAGCGTGGTTCGTTGCCACCAGCTTGGAGTTAACTGGCTTGCACCTTCTGACGGTGCTTCCCCAATCGCTTCTACCAATTCTCGAAAAAATGGCACCTTAATCGCCATTTGCTTAGTTCGATAAGCTGGCACCGCAAAGTAGACCAACAACGGTAAAGGCAGCGCAATAAACCACAGCGGATGCGCAAATTCAAAACTGGCAGATAAAACATCAAACATTGTCTTGCCCCTCAACCGTTACCTGTACATTCGGCTTGTGAAGTTTTAGCCACATCATCGCGGTTTGAATTACCTCTAAACGCTGTTCAAAGCTCAAACGCACATTAGAGTCAATTAGGCTTTGCATCCATAATTCCGAAACTTCATCGGCAAAGAACGCATTGCTGTTTTCACTCGTGTTGGCGCTAACAGGCAGATAAGCGTTCAAACGGTTCACATAAGCTTGGCCAAACAACTTGGCATTACTGCTGTCTAGGTAACGAAGCACCACTTTGAGGACTTTAAAGGTTCGTTCGGTTGAGTTCTTGTCTCTTGCATCCAGTACCATGAGCTCTTGAAGCGCTTCTTTGCGATAACGGTTATTCCACCACCTTAACGCCAAGCGATAAGCCAGATAGATAGCGACCAATAACAGAATAACGCCAAGGATCTTCCAGCCGATCGTTTGAGGAGCCCAGCTCACACTGTCAGGAATGGCGACATCATGTAGGTCGCGAAGGATATAAGTACTTGGAGGCGTATGTTCAACAGCCATTTAGCGCCCTCCCACTAGTTTCTTCAGCTGTGATATGTGATTGCCCGACGTGTCTAATTCTATATAAGGGAGGTTTTTCATCGCCATCAATTTAGCAAGGGACAGTTTCTGAAGTGCCGCTTTTTGGGCAAGGCTTTTACTTGCGAGGTTAACCTTAGATTGGCTATCCAGATTAAGTTGAAAGCGACCATCACCCACCACCCAGTTTGCGCTTGCCAGATCTTGAGGCAATGATTGTTCTAATGGATCGGTGACCATAATGGCTAAGATGTCGTTGTGTTGTTGCAGTTGCTTTAGTCGGTCAAGATGTTGCTCTTGGCAATCTCGCCAGTCACTAATGAATATCAAGGTTGATTGCTTGAGTCTCATTCGTTTGATCAGTTCAATCCACTGGCTAAAACCAACATTATCGCCATCACTTACATTGACGCCTAAGCTTTGATTGGCTTTGGTAAGATGTTTTAGCTGAGCCAACAAATCAGATTGAGAACGTTGAGCTTTGGTATGAAACAGTTTTTGGTGCGAGGCCAAAACGAAGCCGACACGATCACCATCTTTCAGCACTCGCCATCCACACAATGCCGCCACTTCGGCAGCCACAACAGATTTCATGGTGTTTTGAGACGCAAAGAACATCGAACTGCGCTGATCGACACAGATCATCACATTACGGTCTTTCTCTTCGGTATAGCTACGAATATGAGGCTTACCCGTTCGCATCGTAACTTTCCAATCGAGATTACGGATATCATCACCCAATTGGTAATGACGTAATTCTTCGAAGTTCAAACCACGACCACGGAACAAAGAGTTATGTCTGCCCGAAAGTACGCTGCCCGCTTTTAAATGAGGTAACAGTGAAAACGACTCAGCTTGAGCCTGAATTCGCACTAACCTTGAATAATCACAATACAGTCGTGGATCAAGGCCTTGCGATTTGGGAGCTTGTGTTGGCTTCGCCATGACGCCCCCTAGTTATCCAATCTCAACATTATCGAGCAGTTCTTCAACCACTCTTTGATGGTCAACACCATCGGCCAATGCGTCGTAAGACAACGAGAATCGGTGACCTAATACGGTTGGTAACATGGCACGCACATCGTCCAACGTGACATGGTCACGTCCTTGCAACCATGCATAAGCGCGAGCACATTTATCCAACGCGATGGAAGCACGCGGACTTGAACCAATCTCAATCCATTTAGACAAGTTTGATTCTGGGTAACGCTCTGGCTTACGAGTTGCCATCACCAAGGCCACAATGTAGTTCTCAACTAAATCAGAAACGGCAATGTCTGGAAGTTGGCGCCGAGCTTCAAGTACCAACTCAGGTTCAATATGTTGTGGCGTGACTAATTCTGAACTGGTCTCGCTACCGAGTTCCTCACTGCGCACAAGTCGAATGATGTCGCGTTCAGCTTCATCTTCTGGATAGTCGACTGTCACTTTCATAATGAAACGGTCCATTTGTGCTTCAGGCAGTGGATACGTACCTTCTTGCTCAACTGGGTTTTGTGTGGCTAGCACCATGAACAAATCTGGCAGGATGTGAGTTTGACCACCCACCGTAATCGTCCCTTCCGCCATCGCTTCAAGCAGAGCAGCCTGTACTTTTGCAGGCGCACGGTTCACTTCATCGGCTAATACAATGCTGTTGAAAATAGGACCCGGTTGGAAATGCAACTGAGGCTTTCCATCAAGCTCTTGATACACCTCCGTGCCCGTCACATCAGATGGCAGCAGGTCTGGCGTAAATTGAATTCGACCAAAACTGGTGTTCAGTAGATTCGCCAGCGATTTTACTGAGCGAGTTTTCGCTGTACCGGGAAGTCCCTCTAAAAGCACATGGCCATTAGTCAATAACCCTATCACCAGAGCCCGAACGACGTGGCTCTGACCGATAACACTTTTCTCTGTTTGTTCAATCAGTTGGTTTATTGCTTGTTGCGCATGGTTCATAGGTCTTCCCTTAATTCAATCTGGCTGCGTACATCCTACTCACAAGCTCCATAACTATTAGTTATAAACGCGATAATTGGTTACAAGCGGAATAAGCAGCAAGCTCGATAGCCAAGCTCACCTCATCGCTTTATTTAAACCTAGCTTTCAATTGGTTAATGGCTTCCGGCGGTGCCACTTTGCTCAATGATGAAATACATTGCTCAAACGCCTTTGGTACGCCCGGTATATGACTGTTTCGCGCCAACACTTCACACTGGGCATACAGGTGCTGTGGGTTGCGGCTAAATTGGTAAGCCTTATGCAGTGATTGACTTGCCGCAAGCACATCCGATTTTTCCAAAGCCAATCCGTACACATACCAATATTGAGGGTCGGTTTGCGCAGTTTCAGCGGCTTGTTTAAGGTAGTCCGTTGCTTGTTCGTAATCTTTCACACGAAGCAGAGACAATCCTGTGCTGTATGGCAAAACACTCGATTTAGGCTGAGCTTCAATACCTTGCTTCAAGGTCGACAACGCTTTTGCCTCGTTACCTTGCGCTCGATACAAATCCGCTAAATTGGCGTAGCTGTTTTCGAAATAAGGCTCAATCTCGATAGCGCCTAGATAAAACTCAATCGCTTTGTCGTGCTGGCCTAAATCTCGGTAAACGTTGCCTAGGTTAGTACGTCCAAATCCTCTGTCGGCATTAAATTGCTGTATTTCAATGTACTCTTCTAATGCAGGCTTGATTTGGTCTTTCTGCAGAGGGTTCATTTCTCCCCAATAACGCACTAATGCGCCTGCGGTTTCTGAACGAATCGACAATACAGGGTCTTTCAGCAGCGGCTCTAGAATCTGCCAACGGTCAGTAAATGGGAAACCAGACGAGCCTTGCACAACGCCCAAACGGATCATTTCATCATCATGTTTCACCGCTCTTGCTAGCGAGATAAGCGTATTCTTACCCGTATTACCGCCCAAACGTTCTAAGCTCGATGCACGAATGATATTGCTTAAGCTAGAGTCCTGAGCCGAGTATGCCAACGCATCCTCTGCACCTCTGTGCCCTATTGAGTCAGCATAAAAGGCAACGGCAAAGTGCTGCTGATTACGATACTTAGAATCTGGGAACCACTCACCGATTTGCTTATCTGCCCACTGGTCGGTTTGATCTTCATGACAGCTAGTACACACGTTTGGTGTTTTAATGTGTTGGCTAATATCAGGACATGGGATGTGCCAACTGTGGTCGCGTCTTGGGTCGACCTCCATGTAAGTCGTCTCAGGCATGTGACAAGTGGTACATTGTGATGCTTCGGTATTCGCCTCGTGGAAGGTGTGCTTTTCAGGCGTGTACTCTGATGCAATGTGACATTGGCTACACACCGCTTCTTCGGCAATTTTTAGTTCAGCGGTATGGGGATCGTGGCAGTTAGTACATGTGACGCCTTTTTCAGCCATCACTGATTGAAGGAAAGATCCGTAAACGTAATCTTCATCGTAGATTTGACCATCGTTATGGTAAAGCTCAGGAGTAATCAAACTTAGACGATACTTATCAAAGAAAGACCCGTTAACGTGATCTCCAGTTTCATTTAACTGAGTACGTCTGCTGTGGCATTGAGCACAGGTTTGAACTTGGTTGGTATGGATGATGTCTTTTGGTTGCAGGGTTGAGTTGCCCTCTTGGTAGACCCATTCTTTCACCGACTTCGACAAGTCGCGATCAAAGCCATAATGCGACGAGACTTGAACATCCTTTCCGCCGTTGGCTTTTGCTGACTTGTTTTTTGTTAACTGAGCTTTTGCTAGCTGGGCCTGCTCAACGTGCTCGCTTGCAGGGCCATGACAGGCTTCACAACCGACATTAATCTCAGACCAAGTAGTGTTGTAAGTATTACTTGCGCTGTCGTAGTTCTTTTCTAGGTTCGTTGAATGGCAATCAGCACACATGAAGTTCCAGTTTTGACCGCTATTGGTCCAGTAGAATTCATCAGTGTTGGTGGTATCCGGGTAGAGGTTAAACCAGCGTTGACCGCCTTCGCCCTCAGTGCGAGAGTCCCAAGCGAAAGGAATCAACTGTACTCGACCGTCTTCAAACTCAACCATGTACTGTTGTAATGGTTCAAAGGCAAAGGTATAGCTGATTTTGTAATCTTTGAATTGCCCGTCTGGGCCTTCGATATTGACCCAGAACTCTTCACCCTTGCGAAAAAATCGGTTGGGTTTACCGCCATGAGTGACCGTTTGATCGTTGAAATCGCCTAATACAGATTCATCTGTAGCGTGTTTCATCGCCATGTCATGATGAGAGCCCTGCCACGCTTCGACTTCTTCACTATGACAATCAACACAAGCTTCTGATCCGACATAGGTGGCTTTAGAACCGATAGGTAAAACATCAGAGCTAGCGTGTGAAGCTACAGAACTGAGCTTTGAAGCCTCAGTGTTGCTATTAGGATCTTGCTCGTTGGCATAGGTGCTCAAACTGAACAGCGACAACATAAGTGGAGACAAGATTACGGATAATACTGCGACTCTCTGGTGTTTCAATCCGTTCACTAGCGAGCACAACCATGCAGACATAACATTCCTTGTTTTTATACATCCTTATGCTTACTAAGGTAGACGTAAAAACGACTAAAATACAATTATTTAGTGGCAATGATCATGATAGTTGTGATTCATATTCACGACCGGGATTTACTCATCGGTATGCGCATAAAAAAAAGAGCTCCTAGGAGCTCTTTCGTGTTATCAGCTTCATCAAGCTATCAGTTTCAATAAACCAAAGCTTACTTATTATGGTTCTCTTGAAGTTTCTCCATAACCTGATCCAAGCTAAAGCTTGCTGCTTTTTGACGTGGCGGATATTCAGCAAAGGTTTCTAGGAACTTGCCCACATACGCTTGTGCTGGAACGAACATATAAGCATGGTCTAACAACCAGTCGTAATATGTGTTCGATGTAATGTCTGCGTTTTCGTATGGGTCCATACGCAGGTTAAACAGCTTAGGAAGACGTAACGTCACGAACGGTTCAGCCCAAATTTGCATGGTACCCGTTGCACGCTGCTCCATGAACACCGCTTTCCATTGGTTGTAACGAAGCGCCGCTAAATCACCATCATCGGTAAAGTAGAAGATCTCCGAACGACGGCCTTTCTCTTCTTCACCCGTTAGGTAAGGAAGGAAGTTGTAACCATCTAAGTGAACCTTAAACGTTTTATCACCGGCAGTATGACCTTTGAGTAGTTTCTCTTTGATTTGGTCATCACCAGCGGCGGCAACGAAGGTTGGCATCCAGTCCATATGGTGCATGATTTCGTTAGATACGGTTCCTGGTTCAATCTTACCAGGCCAACGAACCATTGCTGGTACACGGTATGCGCCTTCCCAGTTGGTGTTTTTCTCACCACGGAACGGGGTTGTACCCGCATCAGGCCAAGAGTTCATGTGAGGGCCGTTATCCGTTGAGTAGAAAACAATCGTGTTGTCTTTGATACCCAACTCATCCACTTGCTTCAATAGTTGCCCAACGTGTCGATCGTGCTCAACCATACCATCAGCGTAGTTACCGACACCGGTTACGCCTTTACTGTCGGCTTTCACGTGCGTTCTAAAGTGCATACGTGTCGCGTTCCACCACACGAAGAATGGTTTGTCCGCTTTCACTGCGCGATCCATAAAATCAAGTGCCGCGTCTAGTGTTTCTTCATCAACCGTTTCCATACGCTTACGCGTCAGTGGACCGGTATCTTCAATCTTGCCATCAGCGAATGACTTAATGACACCACGAGGGCCAAATTTCTTACGAAACTCAGGATCGGTTGGGTAATCTTCATTCTCTGGTTCTTCTTCAGCATTTAGGTGGTAAAGGTTGCCAAAAAATTCGTCAAACCCGTGTGCTGTTGGAAGGAATTCATCTTTATCGCCAAGGTGGTTTTTACCAAATTGACCTGTCATGTAACCCATAGGTTTCAGCATTTCTGCGATTGTCGCGTCTTCTGCTTGTAAGCCAATGTCTGCGCCCGGCAAACCTACTTTACTCAAACCCGTTCGTAATACACTTTGTCCCGTGATAAAGGTAGAGCGACCCGCAGTACAAGATTGCTCTGCGTAATAGTCCGTAAACATCATCCCTTCTTTCGCGATGCTATCAATATTCGGGGTTTTGTAACCCATGAGACCGAAGGTGTATGCACTCACATTGGATTGACCAATATCGTCCCCCAAAATAACCAATATATTTGGCTTTTCAGCCGCAAAAGTGGCGCTGGACGCGGCCATCATCGCTGTACCCAAAATCGCTAATCGACGTTTAGCGCCATATTTCGCTGTCATAGAAACCTCTTCGTAAGTTATTTGCATCCTGCCCTACAACGTATAGTCCATTTTTTACACATGCGCGAGATTCCCTAAGCTATTAATCTTTTTGTCATTTTTATTGAGATACGGATACAGAAATCATCGATAAGGTTTACGCCAACAAACATGATAAGGATCACACATACAAACTAAGGCTTTATTCTACGTACCCACTGGAGCTGATATTAATCAATAGGTTACCTAAGCATCATAACGATTGGTTATAAGCACTATAAAAGGACGTAACGGAATTTTGAGAATAACATTTGCTCATCGATGCGTTGTTCTAACGCATTAATCTTAAAAGTGAATCGGAGTCCTTATGGGTACTAAAATTAATAAACTAGCATTAGGTGTTGGCTTATTAGCAGCTTCTTCAGCGGCAACAGCAGCGGAAAAACCGAATATTCTTGCTATCTGGGGTGATGACATTGGTGTTTTCAACATCAGTGCATACAACAACGGTATGATGGGTTACGAAACGCCAAACATTGACCGTATTGCGAATGAAGGCGCACTATTTACTGACCACTACGGTCAACAATCGTGTACTGCTGGTCGTGCTGCATTCCTAACCGGTCAAGAACCTTTCCGTACTGGTCTATTGACTATCGGTATGCCAGGTTCGGACCACGGTATCCCTGATTGGGCTCCAACGATTGCAGACCTTCTAAAAGAACAGGGCTACATGACCGCTCAGTTTGGTAAGAATCATATGGGTGACCAAGACAAACACCTTCCAACGAACCACGGCTTTGACCAGTTCTTCGGTAACCTATACCACTTAAATGCAGAAGAAGAGCCTGAAACATATTACTACCCTAAAGACCCAGAGTTCCGTAAGAACTACGGCCCTCGTGGTGTAATCAAGTCTACTGCTGACGGTAAGATTGAAGATACTGGCCCAATGACGCGTAAGCGTATGGAGCATGCGGATGAAGAGTTCCTAGAAGAATCTCTAGCATTCATGGAAAAAGCGGTAAAAGCTGACAAACCATTCTTCATCTGGCACAACACCACTCGTATGCACGTGTGGACTCGCCTACAAGAGAAATACCAAGGTAAGTCAGGTATCAGTATTTATGCTGATGGTATGTTAGAGCATGATGACCATGTTGGTGTGCTTCTAGACAAGCTGGATGAACTAAAAATCGCTGACAACACTATCGTAATTTACTCTACCGATAACGGTGCTGAAACGGTTTCTTGGCCTGATGGCGGCGCAACTTACTTCCACGGTGAGAAAGGTACAACTTACGAAGGTGGTATGCGTGTGCCTCAGCTAGTTCGCTGGCCTGGGACTATCAAACCTGGAACTAAAATCAACGATATCATGGGCCACCAAGACTGGATTCCTACTCTACTAGCAGCCGCTGGTGATGATAAAGTGGTTGAGAAGCTAGCATCTGACAAAGGTGCAACTTACAACGGTAAAAACTGGCGCGTACACCTAGATGGTTACAACTTCCTGCCTTACTTCCAAGGTAAAGAAGAGAAAGGCCCTCGTGACAGCATGCTTTACTTCTCTGCTAACGCTGAGCTAAACGCAGTACGTTGGAATGACTTCAAGATTTCGTTTGCTGTGATGGATGGTAACATTGTGGATGCAGTTCGTTTCCAACCAAACTGGCCTCAAGTTGTTCACCTACGTGCTGACCCATTCGAGAAAGCACCGCACGAGTCTGGTATGTACCTACGCTGGATGGCAGACAACATGTGGTTATTCGTTCCAGTAGGAAATCAGGTTCAAGAGTTTATGACGACGCTACCAGATTACCCTATGCAGAATAGCCAAGTACTGAACCCAGGTAACTTCAACCAGAATGCATACATGCTTCAAGGTAAACTTAAGCAACTAGAAGCAGCCGCAGCACAAGCTAAATAAGCTACTCTAGATTAAAAATGTAATAACGAAGCCGTGGTGACTGAATGCAGTGACCGCGGCTTTTTAGTATCCAATACAAATAACATAAGACGCGAACCGCCAACTAGTACAATTCACACCCAACCTACCCTCTCATTTTTCAAAAATAAAAACTCACACTAGTCAATGTGAACCTTAATATATGACCGTTGCGTTAAGATTTCGCAAATTTTTTCAAATCCTTATGACATGACTTGAATTGGAGTTCTTACCATGCGATTGTAGTTCAACTGCCCATAAACAACTGTATGATTATGAAAACATTACAATCCATTGCGCTGCTTTCGACAATTATCGCAGCACCACAAGTGTTAGCTGACGTAACAATTGAAGTTCCTTCTAGCGCAGATGCTTTAGTCGAAGTCTTAGCTGTAAATGAAGCTAAACCCGATCTTGACGGTGGTTTCTTCTCTTCGAGCAAAACGATCACCGTTCCAGATGGCGTAAACCAAATCGTTTTCAAATATCAACTGGCTTTCAGCCAAGGTAACGACCGAGAGTTTGTCGATAGCGATACCATTATTGCTACTTTTGATGCGACAGACACAGCATTGACGTTTGACATGCCTAAGTTCCGTAACACCAACGAAGCGAAAAAAGGCCTTCAAAACTTAGATTGGAAACTGGTTGATGAAAACCAAAATGCAATCAGTGTTAAGCAAGACAAACTTATCAAAGATGGCATGCAGATTGGTCGTAAGTACCCGCAAGAAGCGAAGGAGTACAACCAGAAAGGCGGCATCGCAGCACTTACAGTAGGTGCTAGCGCGGGCGCAGCAGTTGTAGCACAACCCGTAACGCTTCCAGCAAAGATTGACGGAAATGCGGCGAATACAGCTGAAGAAATGTTGTATTTCTGGTACGAAAAAGCGGATGCTGAAACGAAGCAGAAATTCAAAGACTACGTGAACAAGTAGCTCAATGGTCTTAATTTAAAAACGAAAGAAGCTGGCGCACTGCCAACTTCTTTTTTGTCTTCATCTAGATGATTTAGGCTTATATAGATTAAGCAGACTCAGTCGATAACACTTTTCCATCTACTTTTGTTGGCCACCCTAGCGCTTTGTATTCAGCTGCTAGTAAATGGGCACAGCGGCTAGAAATTCTGGTCAAAATCAGCTTTAGCTAAGTAACCTTGAACAAGCTCTCGATATTGCTGCTTCAATGGCGCTTCAATAAAGCTCGCGTCTATCGCATTCAAACTAAACAGCGCTAACTCCTGATGCGTCATCTCATGAGCTTTGCTCACCGCATTAAAGTTATCCGACATGTAACCACCAAAATAAGCAGGGTCATCCGAGTTAATCGTTACAGCCACACCCTTTCTGAGCAGTTCGACAATGTTGTGGTCTTCCATCACATCGAATACACGCAATTTAATATTCGACAGTGGGCACACCGTCAGTGGCATTTTGGTTTCAATCAGCTCTTCGATTAGAGCTTCGTCTGTCATGCACTGGACACCATGATCCACTCGACTCACGCTGAGCATTTCAATCGCATCGACAATGTTTTGAGCCGGCCCTTCTTCTCCTGCATGCGCCACCGTCAAGAAGCCCGCTTGTTTTGCTTGTTGGAATACACGCTTGAACTTCTCTGGTGGGTGTCCTAATTCAGAAGAGTCCAGTCCAACCCCGACGATCTTATCTTGATGCTTCAATACCTCTGCGAACGTTTGAATGGCGCTCTCTTCAGATAAATGGCGCAGAAAACATGCGATGATTTGAGAGGTAATGCCCAACTCTTTATGACCCTGTTCAAGCGCACGATGAATGCCGTTAATAGCGGTGTCGAATGCAATGCCACGATCGGTATGTGTCTGAGGATCAAAGAAAATCTCAGTATGGATAACATTGTCGGCTTTACAGCGTTCTAGATAAGCCCATGTTAAGTCGTAGAAATCCTGTTCTGTGCGCAGTGCATCAGCACCTTGATAATAGATATCCAGAAATGACTGTAAATCATCAAATTCGTATGCGCGTCTTAGTTGCTCTGGGGATGAATAAGGCAGCTCAATGCCATTGCGTTGAGCAAGCTGGAAAAGTAACTCAGGTTCGAGCGAACCTTCAATGTGTAAATGCAACTCTACTTTTGGGAGCCCTTGAATAAATGCGTTCATATTTCACCTACTATGGATTTTAGGTGTGCACTTACTCTGAATAATAGACAGGAGGTTTTCTTGAACGCCATTACAAAGAGTAAGAACACAATTGTGATCTAAACCCTTCGTAATCAGCACTTTGCGGGAGCTGGTAGAGACCCCAAACCATATCATTGGGGTTATACGAAGCAAACGGTTGCTACTATACAGAGTTTAATGGGAATTTCACTAATCAATTGCTCATTAACCGATTTCTAAAGCAGGAACCTGTTTGGTTCGATCTCAACGGTAATCTGGTCGTATTCTCGACATCAGCAACATATCGATGTACTTACCCGCTTTGAACGTACTGAGTCTTTTTGTGCCTTCTAACTGAAAGCCTACACGTTCATACAAAGCAATAGCGGCGTGGTTATCGGCATGAACCTCTAACTCAAGACGCACGAGATTAAGCCAGTTATCCGCCTGATTGATCGCTTCTTGCATTAACGCCTTACCGACCCCTTTACCATGCATATCCGGGTGAATAGCAATACCAAGACCAGCGCAGTGCCTGTCTCTTACCTTGGTGGTCATGAATAAAGTAATGTGACCCACTACTTTGCCGGAGACTTCCGCAACCAGAGTGAAATGGTCTGAATGACCAAACAGTCGCTCCACTTGTTCAGAACTAAGATAAGGCTTTTGTGAGGTGTTTTCTGAAACTGAAGGGCGGCGATAAATATCGAAAACATCTTGGCTATCCGTTGCTTCTAAATGTCTAATTTGTATTTCCAAAGCGCTTCCTTATCCTATTATTTCTATCCATAAGCTAATTTTCATATTACGGGTAGCAACGGGAACCTACAACCTTTAAAGGTGTAAGTACCCGAAATAATTAAACAAATAGTAAGACTGAACTTAAACTTCTGCTTTGATGAGTATTTTTAAAATAGTGTGAATATCAGAATTTATAATCCACACCCACACTCGCTAATACTTGCTCGGAGTTATAGAAATCGATATTAGAATCTATGCTTCTTAAACCCAGTAAAGTAATGAACGCCCAATCTTTATAGCCCATCAAACCACCAAACTCATAAGCTAAGAATGCACCGAATTCATTCTCTTCACGTACTTGCCCGTAAATTGGATTCGACTCATCATATTCACGATCACTTGCATCTAGGGTAACAACAAAACCGTGGCGACCGACTCTCTTCGCGTAGTTTAATTCAATTCCATAACTATCGAAGCTGAGTGCTCCTCCTTCTGCGTCTGAGTGGAAATACACCATTGAAGGAACAAATAGACCAGCTTGGTTTGGCAAGATAAAGCGGTACCCTGCTTTGGCGTACACATAGGTTCTTTCCCTATCCAGCAGCACAGCATCTTCCGGAGATAAGACTTGGCTACCAGATAGCTCTTCATCAACATCAGATTGCCCAAATGCGAGATCCGTTCGAAAACCAGTTCCACCAATATTAGTGAGCTGCAGTCGTCCTACATTACCTTTCACATCCGTTTCATTTCGATTAACGCCAACAGCATACGGATCCGTCCAAGCCTTGCCCGAGATAAGCGTAGGAAGAACAGAAAAATCCAATATTGTGCCTCCAGATAGCTGATGTCGATAACCAATCTCAAAAGCAATGGTACCTGTTGCAATATCCTCTCGAGTGGTACCCGCATACACTTGATGAGTCAGTGACTCACCAAAGGTATATTGAACCGTACCCAAAAAGCCGAGTAGCCCTTGGTTTTCACTATCCCCCTCCTTGGTGTTGGTTACTTGATTCGCGTCTTGCTCGGTGCTCAAGTTACTGCTGTCA
The DNA here is from genome assembly GCF_041439475.1 of Vibrio sp. 1S139. Lineage (NCBI taxonomy): Bacteria > Pseudomonadati > Pseudomonadota > Gammaproteobacteria > Vibrionales > Vibrionaceae > Vibrio > Vibrio sp. 1S139. The sequence goes on along the minus strand of NZ_JBGOOD010000042.1, from coordinate 26,736 downwards.
GAAGATACACCCGTCAAGACACTGAAGTTACCACTGAAACCTTCCGTTAGTGCAAGGCCACTATAAGCTGGCATTGAAGCGAATGCCGAAAATACAACTGGTAAAACAAACCTCATATTCACATCCATTAATTGAATAATCACCCGTTAACTATATGTATTAAATTAAAATTATAACAACTATTTAACGGAGACATTTATTCAACTGACGAATTGGGTATCTAAAAAATAGGTTCAAAGGTGCAATAAGTTGATCTATCGCTTTTAAGCTTTCGTAGTACTTCTCGAAAATAACGGACAAAACTCAAAGGAAGACAATATGTTTAACAAATTAATCAAAACCACATCAGTGCTAGTTGCGACGCTTCTTTTTACGGCTTTTGCTCACGCTAACCACCACGAGATGAAGAAAGACATCGTTGATGTTGCGACGGAAAACGGCTCTTTCAATACTTTAGTGGCGGCAGTGAAAGCAGCGGACTTAGTTGATACATTGAAAGGTGAAGGCCCTTTCACTGTATTGGCTCCCACTGATGAGGCATTTGCTGCGTTACCAGAAGGAACGGTCGACATGTTGTTGAAGCCAGAAAACAAAGACAAACTAGTTGCAGTGCTCACATACCATGTAATACCAGGTAAAATCATGGCAGCTGAAGTTATGAAGTTAAATAGTGCAGTGACGGTTCAAGGCAGTGCGGTAATGATAGCGATAGATGACGGCAACGTAATGATAGACAACGCCAAAGTTATTATGCCAGACGTTGAGGCTAGCAACGGTGTTATCCATGTGATTGACGCTGTGCTGTTGCCTAAATAAGAAATACAACATCGGTCAAAGGTTTTAAGAGGGTGTGACAGGTCACACCCTCTTCATCTTTTAATTAAAAAGTTTATAACGGTCTTAAGCCAACCGAGGCTGCCTTTATATCAACAAGAACTATATCGACAAGAACCCGAGTTACACAAACAAGCGGCCGAATATTAGAAATGCCGCCATCGACACTACCTTCATGAAGACCACCACCCAAATGCAATCACCAATACTAGAGTGCGTCGCTTTCCCGAGTAGGAACACAAACAGAATCAACCCTAACACCCAGCCCACTGTCGGAATCAATGACACCAAAGCAACGATTGCAGCAATAGTAAGAAGGGATTTAAAGTCTGCGACCACGAAAGACATTTTGGAGGCGATATACATGCAGCATGCGGTTATTAATGCGTCCATCACAAACGCTAAAGCTTCAATTCCCACGTGACTTCCTTCACTCAAATTAGTTGCAGCGAATATTATCGCTAAAGTGATGATTTTTCTTTAAGAAGAGAACAAAAAGCAGGTGAAAACTGTAACAAAAATGAGATTACCGTTCGTCTGAAGGCACAACCTTTTCCATCACGTAATTGGTCAGCTTTACACCACGCATTTCGACTTCCTGTTCATTCACCACCTTAAAACCAAGATGCTCATAGAAAGGCCTTGCGGTAATACTTACTTCAGAGAAATATCTCGATATACCACGAACTCGACCCACAGTGAAAACATGTTCCATCAACGCTTTCCCTACCCCCTTCCCTTGATATTCGTGGCGACAGAAAAAGTGATCAATCAAGCCACTTGGTTGCAGGTCAGTATAGCCAACTACGCAACCATCGAGTTCAGCCACAAAGGGTTGTAACCCATTCATACGCTTTTGCCATAACGCAAAGTCAAAGCTACTGGGTGCCCAAGCTTCGACTTGCTGTTGAGAATAATCTCGAACATTCACGTTACGTACCGTATGAAAGAAGATCTCCCACAGTGCTTTGTCATCATTCGCTTGATAGTTTCGAATTCTAATCACAACATACTCCTTTTTGTCTTAAGTCCTTTCTGAGGTGAAAATAAACAGCTGAATCAGCAAGCTTTATAACCTAACAGCCTCAGCTTTAGAGCAAGATATCAACGATAAAACACAGCGAGCCAGATCGTCACCGCATCTTTATCCGTCCTCAGCACCTTGTGTTTTTCACCTGCGGAAATATTGAGATAATCCCCTTTAGACAAGGTAACAATGCGACCATCTTCAAACTCAATCACCCCTTGCCCATCGATCACCATTACCCATTCATTCTCATCTTGATCATACCAACCCTCGTCTGGTGAACTGTGACCATATGAGAGTATTCTCTCGATTCGAATGTTGTCGTTGGCAATCAGGTCATTGAATATTTCATTGGGTATTGATGAAGGAACATCATTGTAAATGTTTGGCATCAAGCTCTCCTAGCTAACATTGAATTGATTGGAATTGAATTGATTAACAATCTGGGCCTTAGCTACACTGTAAAACCTAAGCAGCAGCACTCTTTCTGAAATAAAAACGGTAATAGCCCACCAAGTTACTGCAGATAAACAGCGCCTCCATCAGAACTGCTGTTGGCGAGCCAACTAAGTAATTGTGAACCAACCAAAAGCTCGTTCCGATGATCATCAATTCTCTTAATCGACGGTCATCTTTATTGAAGGCTGCAAAGGTTTGAAATACGGAAGCAAAGCAACTCAATATGCTGGTCAGCCCCGAGTAAGTCACAACCGTTGCGACCACTGACATGGAACAGAACAAATATTTAAACTTAGACGATGTAGAAAATACACTCGTCAAATAGCGAATAGTGGCAATCGTCATTAAGCTCGCTGCTGTCCATTGTTCGAGAAGAATAAAGTGGCTCGAAATAAGCACGCCAGCAAAGAACAGACAGGTGACGATTTTCTTTCTCTCTTTAAACTGAAAAGACAGAAGATCGAAACAAATAGCAATTGCGACTAATACTTGAGAAAGATAAAAATCTGACACGGTGATTCCTTCAATAATAACATTACGCCCTAGCCGCTTCTTTCACGGTGAATAATCGAATAAAACATACTAGGCGGTTACAACAAAACAGAGCAAACAGCGCTCTAAAGCTTCTATAAAAATCTAAAGCTTCAACACACCACTAATCACAGTGGTCGCAGAGCCGATTAACTTTATTCGCCCATTAGCCAATAATTCAGTCGACATATAGCCACCACGACGAGACGCCTGATAAGCACTGAAACTGCTTTTGTTGAGCTTTTCTGCCCAGTGTTGCGTCAATGCGCAATGTGCCGAGCCAGTCACAGGATCTTCATTAACCCCAACCCAAGGTGCAAAGTAGCGAGAAACAAAATCAAGTTCCGTATTTGCTGCCAATGCTGTCACCACTACACCTCGCCCTTTAATACTCTTTAAAGCATCAAAGTTAGGTGAAAGAGCCAATAACACTTGCTCGCTGGAAACTTCGATTAACTGCTTGGAATCAAACTCTCGGAATGAAACGACTTGGTGCGGTTCTAAACCAAAGTGCTCAAGTAATGTGAGATTCGCTTCTGAGTTCAATGACAACTGAGTGCTAGGGAAATCAAGTTCGATAGATGATTCACAAACTGTGGCAGATAACTCACCCGACAAGGTGTTAAACACAACACTGTCACCTGTTTTAACCAACCCTTGCTCTTTCATTACATGAACGGTTGCCAATGTGCCATGCCCACACAGTTTTACTTCTACTTCTGGAGTGAACCATTTAAGCGTCATGGTGTTAAGCGCAAGAAAAGCCGTTTCAGATACCGCCATCTCTTCAGCGATTGAGAACATGAGTGACTCATCAAGTAGATCTTGAGAAATGCAGACCCCAGCTGGGTTTCCTTTAAAAGCTTGAGTTGTGAACGAGTCCACTTGATATATATCTAAATTCACAATAGTTCCTAGCTCTTATATTGGATAAATATTGTTGCCTACAATAAGCACAAACACCTTGTGCTACAAGTCTTTAGCAACAACTTTATCGATACTTATTGAGAAACGAAACAAATGATAAACAAAACGTTATAGAAGTGTTTTTAGGGATAAAAGAACATTGAACATAAGAGTAAATCGCGATGGCAAAACAAAGGAATAACGACGATTAATACGAGCGAAAACCCGAAAAAGGTAATCACCGCATCATTATTTAATGCTTAATAACTTGTAAGAATGGATATTATGATGAATATTAATTTAAATAATCCATTCACGGACAATAAACTGGAATACGTACTTGTGTTGAATACGATACGACGGAGTCATCCTTGCCTCACACGATAAAGGTTCGGTATCAAGTAGGAGTAGCAAGTTACTATTTGCATGAAATGCATGAAGTTGAAGTTAAATTAAGTGCCTAAATTTGAATCATGTTGCAAATTTTGGGCTACGATTTAGTTATCACGTACGAAAGGGAATCCGTCTGTGAAAGCGTTTTGCGTATCAATACTTGCGTCAACATCCTTTTTGGCTAGCCCTGTGTTTGGCCAGCAGCATGATATTTATCTCTACAATTGGGATGAATTTTTATCTGACAGCGTCGTTACCCAGTTGAGTGATACCTACGGCATCTCACTAAAGCAGCAATATTTTTCTGACGAGTCCATTCGTGATGAAGTGCTATTGAGTGAACGACGAGGTGCGTTTGAATTGGTTGTCATTGAAAGTATTAAACTGAAAGCGCTGGCTAAACAGAACTTATTCCACAACCTGAGCGACTTGCAGCAATCCCTTTCAAGCAACTTTGACTCAAGATGGGTGGATGGGTGTGGCGAATATGGAATCCCCTACGCTTGGGGGACATCCGGCATCTTATACCGAAGCGGAAAAGTTGAGACTCCCAAGTCTTGGGGCGCTCTTCTAGACCCTGAAACCAAAACCAGCGGCCGAATCAGCATGTATTATGAGCCTACGGATTTGGTGAGTGCTGCGCTTCTGATGAATCAATTTGAGCCGTTTACCAACAACGAACAAGAACTTCGAGTCGCTTACAAAACGCTACAAGCACAGAAGCCTCACCTTGAAAGTAATGAATACGTTGTCGATTATATTCGTCATCCCGAACACTTAGCCAACATCGACCTCGCCTACGGATACTCAGGTGACAGCTATGTGCTTAATGATGCCGAACCTGAGGCATCTTGGGCCTACACAGTGCCTCTAGAAGGAACAACCTTATGGTTAGAGTGTATGGCTGCAATTAACAACGGAGAGCGATCTCCACAGGCAACCACGATTCTCTCCTTCTTATCGCAACCCGAAATCGCCGCTCAAAACGCAATGGATTCATGGTTTGCAACGCCAAGTTCAAAAGCAAAAGCACTCACTTCTCAGGAGTATCAAAACGATCCCGAGCTTTTCCCGAATAAAGAAGTATTAGATCGCAGCTACCTTTATCAGCCGTTAGAACCGAGTAGCATTCAAATTCGCAATCGTATTGTCGACAGTTTGAGATAACTCATGCCAGTATTGAAGAAGCTCTATTTTGTACTTTTACCAACGCTGACATTTGTGCTCCTGATAGCAGGAATCGTGATGTACAACTTCGCATCAAATCATGCTAAGCACATGTATTTGGACAAGGTGCAATCTGATGTGAACACCGCTTTAGTCGCGGCGGAATACGAGCAGCTCGGCTTGTCCTTACTAGTTAAAGATATCGGTTCTTCGTTGCAGTTCCTCCGCTACATTCAAAATCCTGGCGACTACACGACTCTATCGCTATTGGAAAAACGAGTACTCCGAGTATTAAGCCAGAATCACGTCAATCAATTTGGGCAACGCAATGTTTATATCGTGGACCCTAAGTTCAAATTAACGCTTTCGACTCTCAGAGCCGATCCTTTCGAGGGGCTAAAGATCCCTGACAAGATTTACGAAAGAGTCTTCGATATATACACCTCGTTAATCAGCAAAAATGAACTCTCCTACGAAGGCTTCTCTTATATCTCGATCAGTGGAGAGCTCAGATACTCGTATGTTGCAGCAATTGACCCTTACCTCCTTCCTCAAGACAAACGTGCAAGTAGCAGTTTAAATCGCTACATCTTGATTGCTGACGGGCCTCTGATGCAACTCTCTAGCCTGCTAATCAAATACAATGACGATGACAATATTCAGTTCTTAATCGAGCCATCCTCAGACGCTGCCAACATTGAAAATACCCAATTCGTTATCAAATCAATTGAGCAAACCCAAGATAATATCAATGTGCAGATGACCAGCCGACATCTCATCGCGCAAGTAAATATTCGAGAACAAAAGTTCAACCATGAGAAAGCCATCATCGCTAAACAAACCTTGTTAGGTGGCTTTGGTACTCTCTTTACGATCATGTTGATCGTACATTTAGTGGTACGTTACCAACTCGTGCGCCCGCTTAAAGACTTACTGCAAGAGATATCGATCGGCGGGCTCAAACTTAGATACTTCAAACGCTCATCAGGGCAAAGTGAAGTTGATGGTTTAAAGAACGCGTACATAGACTCATTAACAGAGTTGAAGTTCGAAGCCGAATTCGACCAACTCACCAAGCTAGCTAACCGACGCTCTTTCATCAGACACCTTGATGTACGACTAAAAAGCTCGATGAGCCCACACTGCTATGTGGTTTGTTGGGACATCATCGATTTTCGTAAAATTAACGATCTCTACGGGGCAAAAGTTGGTGATAATGTACTGATAAGCTTAGCTAAAGCACTGAAAGAGACACTACAAAACCAACAAGCCTCTTTGGGCTTTAGTTGCAGTGATTACTCTTTAGCCAGACTGGGAGGGAATCAGTTTATCGCGATCTTGGAGATGGGTAAGAACCAAGTGATAAACGAAGAAATTGAGAACATCAACAATACGCTGACCGGCACCACCTTCCTTGACTACTATGGGTTTCGATTATCACTCGCAACAGGTGTTTTACCGCTCGACACGCCAAAGTTCGATGAGATTTGGCACCGATGCATCGATGAAATGTTAGCTAATGCGAAGTCTCATAGTGATGGCGAAAGTCGTATTGTTTATGGCGAAGAGTTGTTACATACCTTGGAACGCCATGACGTTGTAGAGAAAAGACTCTTAGAGTGCTGCGAAAGTGACAACTTTGAACTTCGCTTTATGCCTATTTTTAACGCCAAGACACTTCAGATAGATGGCGCGGAGTGCCTGATTCGTTGCCCAGCCTTATTCGATATCGATGCGGGACCAGAAGAATTTATCCCAGTTGCAGAAAAGAGTAACCTTATTGCCAGGCTCGACATGTGGGTCATTGGCACCGCGATCAAAAGCTATAAAGAGCTTTCAGAACTTCATAAATACAAGGGCACTCTGTCAATTAATATCTCGGCGATGGAGCTCTACAACCGTAATTTTGCCGACAACATCCGTAAAGTACTCGAACGTTATCAAGTGCCACCTGGCAACATTATTATAGAGATTACCGAGACCAGTTACGTGAAAAGTACCAAGCTTACGGTGCAGACTATCGAGAGCCTCAGAAGCTTAGGTTTAAAGGTCTCCCTTGACGATTTTGGTACGGGCTACACAGCGTTTAACCAACTTCTGCACTACCCTGTGGATGAGCTCAAAATTGATAAGAGCTTTATCGATAACATGGTAGACGACAAGGCCGACCGCAAGATGGTCGAATCTATGGTTAACTTAGGCCACTCTTGTGACACGTTAGTCGTCGGAGAAGGTGTTGAGTCGATAGAACAGTATCATTACCTCAGAAAAGCCAACTGTGACCTAATACAAGGCTACTTCTTCAGTCAGCCACTCACTTATCTGGAATTCATCGAGTTTGTTCGAAACCATAACCCGCAAGCAATTTTAAACCCGCAGTCTGTTAGCAGTTCGAGATCTAACGAGCGAATCGTTGCACTCACTCAAAAGCAGTAACCTTAAACCTAAACCTAAACCTCAAAGCCTCTCTTCCTACTCAAGCGCGGAAAGCCACTATAGCTATAACTAGTAGTAGAACTATCTTCATCAGAGCAGGAGCTCTCTATTGGCTGCACATTGAATGAGGAGGCAAATAAAGAATGGCAAAAGCCATGATAGTGAAGCGGGAGAATGGTGAGCGTACAGTCAACAAAACCTAATGATCTAACTTATCGCTGATGCGGGGATTAACTCTGCATTGTCGTTAGTAGCTCCATCATATCTTTAGAGCTGATGTTCTTCTTATGCCTGACTACAGCGTCAATCATCAATTCTAAATTCCCCGCAGAGATATAATCCTTAAGCACGTCATTGAATTTTTCCTGTATCTCATCACTTGTGTACAATTGCTCAGGAATGAAGAATAGAAACTGACTGCCACTACTACGAAACGAGATAGTACTTTCCGGTACCTTTGCCGTCAGGGACTTAGCAGCTGAACTCACCACCAAGTCTCCATATTCAAGTCCATACTTTTGGTTTATCTCACTAAGGTTTCTGATTCTTACAAAGTAAAGGTCGAAATTACCGTTTGTTGGATAGCTGTTCTTAACAAACTGCATGAGCGAGACTCGATTGCGAAAGCCAGTAATGAAGTCGGTAGAATGAAGTTTTCGTTTGATTGCAAAGTCGACGTAAAAAATCGCTCCTGTCACAAGCAGTAGCAACACCAGAAATACGCTGCTTATCTGATGCATCATCACCAACTTGTCGACCATTGTGGTGTTTTCTTCAATAACCGGGCTTTGAAGTCGAAACTTTTCGTTAATAAATTCGACCAGCGTGTTGTAACAAATATCAATTTTCTTCTGCAGTGATTCCTTAGGCAAAGCGCCTTGATTCACCAACTTAATTGAGGATTCTAACGACTTAAATTTCTCAAACTCTCCGGTGAAATAAGGTTTGAAGTTGGCAGATTTAATGAAGTTAGAAGATTCGGTACTGTTGATCAGAATATCAAAGCGGCTCCACGTAATATCATAGGCTAACCACAAATCGTCGTAATTGAGATTATCCGAACGGCTCACCATCAAGAAATTCGCGTATTCCTTTACCAATTGGAAAACAAACCATGTTGCCTCATTTTGGCGATTAGAAAAGCTCTTGTTGATGTCATTAATTCGAGTAACGCTGTAGATATTGACGGATAGAACAACCACGGCCAAAGACAAAACAACGACTTTGATTGCAGCCATAGACAACAGCTTCTTCATAATTAGCCTCTACAGGTGAATATCACGAATCTGCCAAATCATCTTGGCATGGAAATCAGGGGTATTAGTCTCAGGATTCGCAGAGAGTGGGTAAATCAACCAAAACGGGCCTTTTTCTCTCACAGACATAAACTCACCATTCTTTTTAATCGCAATGATGGGTTCATAGGTATCAAAATCCTCTTTGGGCACGGCAATTTTATAGTCATTCAATGCCACAAAAGTAACTTGTGATGATATCGGTAAATCCATATTTCCAAGCACCGTTTGTAACGTCACGCCACTATAAACGGTCAGACCCTCGACCCAAGGCAAGGTGGTAGTAATTTCTTTTTGAGGAAGTGACAGGAGTTGCTCTCTACTAAAACCATGCTTTTGCCCGGAGTGGTCGAAAACCGTTAACTCTGAGGCTGCAAAAATCGAAAACGAGCAAAGCCAAAGCATCAACAAGAATACAGTTCTCATTCTAAACTCCATTTAAAAAGGTCACTAATTTGAGTCTAGTATAAATTGACCATTTAACTTGTACCGATACCACTCAGATTGATTGGTATCGCTTTATCCCTAATGCCCCTACACCTCGCTGTTTTTCAATAACTTCGCCGTTTCTCTGTCTCTTCCATCACCGCTCTCGTTCAGCACTCCCTACCCGCTTGACGTATTCCTTCTCAACCGTCTAGTAACAAAAACTCGTATTTTACTCTGCGTAAGTAAACCAATAAGCCCTATGAATACGTATGAAACAACAAATTAACAATAAATATAAGTAAGTCAGTAGCGAGAATGCTGGTTGCTGCATAACCTTTAATCGAACGTAAGCAGCTTTAAGAGACTTAATAACGAGTTCCAGTCGTTTCTACTTCACCAGTTGATCTCGTGTATTGATCTTAGAAAGCTTACTCATTTCATAATCAAGGGAATCGAGAATGAGTTTGAATATAAAAAAATTTAACCCCATGGCGACACTTTCTACCCTAGTAATGACGCTGGTCATGTTTCCTGTTTCTGCTGAAGTTAATCAAGAACAATTCGAATTAGGTAAACAAAAAGCTAAAGTGTGTATGACCTGTCATGGCGCTGATGGCATCTCAACACAAGATCCCTACCCGAACCTTCGCGGTCAAAAAGTGGGTTATCTCATCTCTTCATTGAAAGATTACCAGACTCGAGAAAGAACCAGTGGCTTAGCGATTCTCATGCAACAACAAGCCGACACGCTCTCAGACCAAGACATCCGTGACATTTCCTATTTCTATTCTGTGCTCGGCAACGAAGCAGGCTCGCTCAGCGATTCAAATTAAGTCAGCGATTCAAAACCTCTAGGCAAGGAGCCTTGTTATGGAACAAGTGACAACGCAATACAGCATTAAGGTCGTGAAGTACTTCATCATTGCATCCTTAGTGTGGGCGATTGTAGGTATGATCATCGGCGTGATTCTCGCCGCGCAATTATATTGGCCAGTCTTAAACTTTGATTCTCAGTATTTCCAATTTGGTCGACTGCGTCCGCTACATACCTCTGGAGTAATTTACGGCTTCGTCGTGAATATCTTGATGGGGACGTCTTTGTACATTGCCCAGCGAACAGGCCATTGTGACTTGTTCAACAAAAGCCTTTCATGGATGGTATTTTGGGGCTGGCAATTCATCCTGTTACTTGCGGTCATTTCCTTACCCGCAGGCCACACTACCTCAAAAGAGTATGCGGAGCTTGAATGGCCAATCGACTTGATGATTGTGTTGGTTTGGGTGCTGTACGCGGTGTTGTTCTTTGGCACCCTTGCTAAACGAAAGGTCAGCCATATCTTTGTGGCTAACTGGTTCTTTGCTGCATTCATTATCGTCGTTGCAATGATTTTCATCGTGAACAACCTCGCGATGCCTGTGTTGGCGATGAAGTCCTACTCTGTGTTTGCAGGCGCTCAAGATGCGATTGTTCAATGGTGGTGGGGACATAATGCCGTCGGCTTCTTGCTGACCGCTGGTGTGATTGGTATGAACTACTATTTCATACCTAAAGCAGCGGATCGACCTATCTACTCGTACCGTTTGTCTGTGATCCATTTCTGGGGCTTGGTCGGCTTTTACACGTGGGCCGGAACGCACCATTTGGTTTACTCTTCCGTTCCTATCTGGATTCAGAACATCGGCATCGTGATGTCATTGATCCTTTGGCTCCCTTCTTGGGCAGGTGCGTTCAATAGCGCAATGACCCTCCTACAAAACAAAGAAAAGCTGAAGTCCGACTACATTCTTTTATTCTTTTTCTCAGCGATTCTTTACTACTGCTTGGCGACATTCGAAGGCCCGCTACTCGCTATTCGCTGGTTCAACATGTTGGCACACAACACCGAATGGATCATAGGACACGTACATTCCGCGGCTCTAGGATGGGTTGGAATGTCAGGGATAGCGGTTTTTTACTACTTCATTCCACGCTTGTGGGGCCAAACCGATCTTTGGTCACGACGACTGATTAAATGGCACTTTTGGCTCGCTCATGCTGGCGTCGCCATCTATGCGATAGCACTTTGGATCGCAGGCATCGGTGAAGGCTATATGTGGCTCGCTCAAAATGAAAATGGCGAACTGATTTACAGCTTTGTAGAGGCTATGGATTTTAAAGCACCTTGGTTATTCATGCGTTTCTTTGGTGGCGCGCTGTTTGTACTTGGATTGTTCTTAATGGCTTTCAACTTGTACAAAACGGTTCGTATGCCCGTAACTCATGATGCTAAACACACTGTTAATGAAGGAGCTTAAATGATGAGTAAAGACTTTACACATTCAATCGTCATTTTAATTTTGACCACTGTTGTCGTGGCGTCCTTCTCTTTATTGGTCTGGGTAGTGCCAAGCATTGTCCGTGGCGATGATATTGCCAAAGGCAGCTTAGCGATGCCTCTCACACCGATTGAGTTAGCAGGCCGAGACATATACATCAGTGAAGGCTGCCATGTTTGTCACACACAAATGGTTCGCCCTCTAGAGCCAGAAGTGAAGCGTAATGGTCGCCCGAACCAAGAAGCAGACGATATCTATGAGTTTCCTAACTTGTGGGGCTCTAAACGTACTGGTCCTGACCTCACTAACTTAGGTAGAAGGTATTCTGACCAATGGCATGCTATTCACTTAATTGACCCTCGAAAAGTCGTACCGACCTCGATCATGCCCTCTTACCCGTGGCTATTTGAGCAGACTCTGACTGGCGATGATATTAGCGCCAAAATGGAAGTGTTACGTACCTTAGGTGTGCCTTATACCGATCAAGAAATTGGTGATGCCCGTTTGCAAGTAAGAGGCAAAACCAAAGGTGAAGCTCTGATTCGCTATTTACAAAGCCTGGGTAAAGATACGTCACAGGAGGTATCACAATGAGCACATTCTGGAATCTATGGGCGGTACTCTTAACCTTAATATTCTTTGTTCTGATGGTGTCTGTTGTCGTTAAATACTGGCGTAGCAATCACAAGGCCGATCACGACCACACCATTGGCACCTTTGATGGTATTGAAGAGAAAGATGCGCCTCCACCTAAGCTGTTATTTATCAGTTATGCAGTGGCATTTCTTTTGTCTGCGGGTTATTTGGTGCTCTACCCCGGGCTTGGCGAATGGGAAGGCTTAGTCGATTGGGAACAAAGCGACGATAAGCTCAGTTCACCATCCACCACTCTCAATGAGCAATTTGCACAAACCAGCGAAACCACGTTAGAGGGATTAGCTGCTGTCCCAGAGATCGTGAACAGCGGTAGGATTCTATTCCAAACTCACTGTGCCGCTTGTCACCGAGATAATGCACAAGGTCAGAAACACTTCCCTAATCTTATCGACCAAGAATGGTTATACGGCGGCAGTGATGAAGCTGTGATCCATTCGATTGCCAAAGGCCGAAATGGAGCGATGCCGGGTTGGAGTGAAATCATGCGCCCAGACGAGGTGGCAAAAGTCTCCTACTATCTAGCCTCCCTCAACCAACGTCATACCGATGTGCCGGAGATTAAAGTCGAGCTCGGTAAAACCTTGTTCGTCCAATACTGTTCGTCTTGTCATGCCGATGGTGCTGTCGCTAACCCAGCGATTGGCGTACCTGATCTTTCCGATGATATCTGGCTTCACGGAGGGAGTATTGAAGAGATTCAGCACACCATCAATTACGGTTTGAACAACCTAATGCCTGCGTTTGATGAGCAGCTCACCGAGAACGAGATACTCGCGCTTGGGGCTTATATCCGACACGCTGGTGACGTAGAGCAACAACGGCTCGCGAGTTTGAAAGCATCATCTGTTGAGCGCGGAGAATATCTCGCTTATGCCGGTGACTGTGTGGCTTGTCATAGTGCAGAAGGTGGCGAACCCTTTGCTGGCGGCCTACCCTTTGTCACCCCCTTCGGCACCGTGTATTCAACCAACATAACGCCACACACTACCGAAGGTATTGGGACTTATGACTTCGATGATTTCCGAGCGGCGTTAGTCGCAGGTAAAGGCAAGAATGGTTACCTGTACCCTGCAATGCCTTACACCTCCTATCAATACCTCACCGACCAAGACATGGTGGATTTATGGGAATACATGCAGTCAATCACCGCCGTGCCGCGACGCAATGATGACAACAGCATGATGTTTCCATCCAATATTCGCTTAGGTTTGCTTGGCTGGAACATCGTATTCATGGATACCGACCCTATTGATTATGAAGTGCCAGAGGAACTCAAAGGAGAAATTGAGAATGTCGATAAGTGGCAACAAGGCAAATATTGGGTCGCAGGACTTGGTCACTGTTCGGAGTGCCATACACCTCGAAATATTGCCCAAGCACTGATACCAGAACGTATTTTCCAAGGTAACTTGATCGACGGTTGGAACGCGCCTGATATTACAGCCAATGAGCTCTATATCGATGGTTGGGATGAAGCAACACTCACAGACTTTTTACACACAGGACATTCAGACAAAGGCACCGCTTTTGCGGGTATGGCTGATGTAGTGAAAAACAGCCTAAGCTTGATGACGCGTGAAGATATTGAGTCGATGTCCTATTACCTACTCAGTGGGGACATCAACAACACCATTGCCAGTGATGCCGTTCAGTTACAGCCTAAAGGGTTTGATGAAGCTGCGTATGCCAGTGAAATCTACACCACGTATCGTCAAACCTGTGGGGCCTGTCATGGTGACGATGGTAAAGGTCGCGATCCAATCGCCCCTACTCTGTTGAACAACGGTATTATCATGCACAGCGACCCATTCAATACCATTGCGGTAACGGTGCGCGGCTTGCAACCCACCTATCTCGACAAAGACAGAAATTTCATGCCAATGGCAAGTTTTGAGGATGTACTGTCGGATCAACGCTTAGCTGAGTTAATCACGTTTGTGCGTTTAAACCTTGGCGACAGAAATGAACCGGTCACGGCTGAGCATGTTCGAGAGGTAAGAGAAACACTTGAAGCAGCAGGCTATGCAGGTGGATTACACACCACACCTGAAATGTACGAAAATCGAGATAAGAACATTAACATACGATAGGCGCTGTAGCTGTGCGTAGCCGATTGGCCCAACAAGCAGCGAACAGCACGTAACTTTTATGTTTGCCTAACAAGCCAAAAGGAGACCACTGTGTCTCCTTTTCTTTTGCCCAAACCCAAGTTTTCGATACTTTGCCGTACAACACAATTGTAACTAACTGATTACACAATTAAGCAGAGCTGCACATAATGCGATCAATCTCGCAGAACAAAGATGACACCAAGTGCATAATATGCAAAATTTTCTAAAGATGTACTAAGGACAGTTATGGATACAACTACACTCATCTACGATACGTTGGAAGGCCTGTCGAGCGCAAAGCCTCAGCAACACGCTCAAATCCGCCAAAATCTATATAACCAATTAGATTTATCATTTGAGAAGCAGTTGGCTTTGTATTCATCAGTTCTTGGTCCAGCAAGTGCTGGTAGATTGACCGATTTGGATAGTGCAGTGATGTCTGCACGCAAGATTGTTGGCTTAGAAAACAGCTAAGCAATCTTCAACCTATCTCAACTTTAACGCTGCCATTGTGCAGCGTTTTTTTGTGGACGCTATTTACGATAAGTAAGGTTGGTTACAATAAATGCTGTTAGTTACGATAAGTACGGTTAAGTAAGATAAGTGCAGTTAGGTCTGTTTTTCAAGTTACACGCATTCTCATTTGGTTAATCTTATGTTCCATTTTTAACAGGTGTGTAACCACAATAATGGCGCTAATGTTAGTAGCACGTTAACCACACATCGGATGGAAGAATCATGAGAGTACTTATTGAATATACACAAACAGGCAAATACCGTGATCATGCGTGGGAAGCATTAACGATTCGTTCAAAAGGCGAAATTCAAGCTGTAACTCCCTCTTATGCGGCTCAGCTTATCGAACAGAACCGCGCCAGCTTATCGACCACTGAAAATCAAGATATCGTCATCCAACCTTAATGGCTTCAAGGGCTACCCCTCCTAGTTCCTTAAATCGAATAGTTCGATGACATAAAAAAACGCTGCATGGGTGCAGCGTTTTCTTGTTTCTGGCGTATCGTATTTCTAACGTAGATAGTTTCTAAAGTAGAAAGCTTCTAACGCATCTTGTTTCTAGTGCAAATAGCTTGATTACTTTGGCAGATTTTCTAACGCTTCAACCATCGTCATCAATTTATCGACAATCCTTTCGCCGTCTACTCGCAAGCCATTGTGTTCATATTCATTGGTGATCCACGCTTTCGAGTTAGGAATGTTCGCCAATGTTTCACGGCTGTAATCCAACTCAACGTACATGTCATCGGCGTAAACGGCACACGCCATTGGCACTGTATTCTTGCTCAACTGCTCTGCGTTGTACAAAGTGCCCCAGTCCGACTTTTCAGCCAACATGTTCGCGGCTTCACGCAGTGGCTTCAGCGTTTCAAGTTGGTCGAACATCCATGGGTACACCATTTCACCAGTAAACCAGAACTCACTGCCCGATTGGTAGTTGAAGTGTGGGTACTGCTCACGAACACGATGTGCAGACCAGTTAGACGCTGTACCTTGACAGTAAATCGATTCATGCAAAATTGGGTTAGTTAAGTAACCCTGCTCTTGCTGCATTTGATTTAGGAAGCTGTAGCTCAGCTGTCTGTTACCGTTCACTTCAACAAACGCACTCTCCAGTGTGAAATACATTGGAAGGTTTGCTTCGCCGCCACCAAGATTAATACCTATTAGCTGGAACTGTTCAACTGTGAACACCTGACCGTTTGGCAGTCTCACATCGTTGTTGAGCAGGTAATCAGAGATCTCGCGACACATAGCTTGTGCTTGTGGGAACTGAGCAAAGAAAGCTCTGTTTTTGTCTTCTACACGCTTGTAAGTCGCACGATAAACATCGTCAGCTTCTCGTTCAATAGAAGGAATGCCGCCCGTCACATAACAACGCTGCAAGCTCTGTGGGAACAGTGACAAATAGCTCAGTGTACAGAAGCCACCAAAGCTTTGACCAATCGTCGACCATTGCTTAATACCAAACTGTTCACGAATCGCTTCAGCGTCACGAACGATGTTATCCGCTCTGAAATGCGTTAAGTATTCGACTTGTTGTTCTGGAGACAAATGCGCCAAAGTTTCATGGCTGATAACCGTGCTGTTGCCAGTACCACGTTGGTCTAGAAGCAGAACACGGTAGTTTTGTAATGCACGCTTTAGCCAACCCGATTGACCACTCACCCGTGGAGAAGGAAAACCTGGGCCGCCTTGAAAGTAGATCAACCACGGCAGCTCTTGCTCATCTTTAGCGAGATCAACCAGCTCACGTGCGAAGACTTGGATCTGTTGTCCATCTTTGGCTTGATAATCAAGTGGCAACTCGAAAGAGTGCTGACGGTACAGGGTGGTTCCATCAATAAAGTTAGCTTGCACGCTTCATTCCTTTTTATCTGATTCTAAAGTCATTGGTACGAATAAAAATGGCACCCTTTGGCACCGTAGTTAGCAAGATACGCATACTAGCTTGTAAATGAAACCGTTTGTTGAACCTGAATGTGAAGGTACTTCATTAAATCGCCAAATTAGCTTTATACGCGTAACAACTTGTGTCAAAACAGAGAGTTTAAGATGTGATCTATTGAGAAGAAGAACAAAAGTGGGACACAAATAAAAAGAGCTTAACGAGGTGAGGATACGTTAAGCTCTTTGGTTTTATCTGTTGTAAATGAGGTTTTTAGGTTGAACAAGCTCAGGCTTTATAGGTTTAGTTTCTATAAGCCAAAGATCTATAAACTGAGCTTCTGTAACTTATAGCTCTATAAAACAAAGCTAAGAAGCCTCGAGCTCACCTGCACCTTGAATTGAACGTTGGCTGTTTTCAACAAGGATAGCCGTCGCCGTTTCTTTCAACGCGCCCCACTCTCCATCGTCAACTTCAATGCCCTCGTTCCACGCCTTCTCTTGAGTTTTAAAAAGCGCTTCCGATTCAATGTGTGTTTGGTAGCCATCTGACAAACGTTCGATATCGAAATCCTGGACGGAAAGCTCGATGGTCATATTGTGGATATGATCGTCCGATGCCAGAGGCAAATCTGATAAAAACAGTTCTGGTGCAACGCAACCACGGTTAAGCACATACAAGGTGCTCTTAGGATTTGAGCCATTATCCCAACGTGCGGTACATGCGATGCCTTTCGCTGCCAGTTTTACAAGCTCACTGTACGCTAACCAACGGTTATGGCAGTTGTTTAGCTCGATTTTCAGCGTCTTTTTACCGACCATTTTTTCAATGGCGTAATCCATCACCACAGGAAGATGACACGCTAAGCTCGCCTTGTGCAGGTCCACTTCAACTGTGTTGTCGCTTGTCACTTGGATGTCTACAGGGCAATCGTCTTCTAGCCCCATAAAGTTGCTCGCATTGTTAAAATGACGAACACCATCCAAGCCAACCATTTGTAAATCTGCCACCATGTTCGCTATCACATCGGCTTCACCACATGTACGACGCATACCCAGAAAGGCTTTATTAACGGCCGCTACCAGTTCATTGTGAGAAACGATCATAACGATTTACCTCCATGTTGAGCGTTGATATGTGTAGGAACTTTATTTGAGTCAGCGATCTCCGCTTCACTTGGTAAGATTGGGAACACCCATTCGTCCTGATGAATTTCATCAAGCAACGGTGCACCTTGGAAAAACGTCACTCGTACCCAACGGTCTGAGCGAGGATCAAACTTAGTCGCTCCAAACATCGCTAGCTTACAACGCAGCAAATGCATTGGTGGCGAGTCTTGGTGCAGCACGTTCATTTGAATGTCGCCCATCGCCTTGTTACCTAACGTCCACACACGGCGCGCAATGGCACGATGCTGCGGTTGTTTAACAAGGAATTCAGCCAATGAAAGCTCTGGCGCGAATTGCAATAAAGCATGGTACAGACGGTAAGCTTGACGGCCGATATCCAACGGCAGTTCGCGCTCTTCGCCGAGTTCCTCGCCTCGAACACCGAGCCTTGGCTCTTCTTTGTCCTGAGAGCGATACCAGAACCAGTAGTTATTTTCTGCTTTCGTAAAGTCAGTCGTGATCGCCCAACGGTACTTTTCTTCTAACACAACCAATAGGTCTTGGATCTTTTTGCCACTAGGAAGCGAGAGTGTTTCGCTACAATTCATTTGCTCTTGATGGGCGTCCACTAATTCTGGGTACAATTCCATCAAGCATGAGATAAGGATTTCTTGGGCTTCCATACTCATGTGCTTAGATTGCTCAACTAACTGCGCCCATGTATCGCAATGGTTTACAGAAGCTTCTAGTGACTGTTCTGCGTGTTTCAACTCATCAACAGCGGTTTTGTTCAACTCTTGCTGATTTTCATTGATGGTAACAACTTGTTCTAAATGACAAATCGCTTTTTTAACTAATGTACGTAGGGGCTCAATCAATGCCGTATCCGTGTGATTAGCTAACACGTCAGCTAATGCATGCTCACGGGTTGTCATCCATTGATCGACAATACTTGGGTGGTTAATCAGATATGGCGCCATACCTAAACCTGTGGCATTACCCACACCTAGGTAGCGTTGTAAGCCTCTGTGCAAGGTAATCGCTTGTTCACCGCCTTGTTGCTCCGCTAGGTAATGAACCCAATCTAGGCTGAACTCACGCAGCATATAAACAGCACACATTTGAGCACTGAACGATTGATTAAAATCTGGATTCTTTTCCAAGATTTTAAAGTCAGCAATACCAAACTTACCATTACCATAAACCGCTGTGGTTCGTAGGATGTAGCCAACTTCCGCTAGCTCTTTTGGCGTTGGTTGAACACCTTTAGCCAAGTGACTAACAATATGTTCAAACACTCGTACACTTTTGTTGGCACGCGCTAAAACAAGCACATTGTTAGGGTTACGGCCTGCTTCTTGTAGCGGTACATTCGCACGAAGTCTCTCAAGTAGGGTGACATCACCAAGAACCAGAGCAAACGTTACGTCCCACTTTTCAGCAATTACACGGTCATTTCGTTCGTCGTCTGCAATCTCATCGCAGAAAACAACCAAATGATAAACATGATTTGGCGTCTCTAGCTTATAGATAACATGACCAAAACCTCGAGCGTCTAGTTGCCACTCATGCTTAGTCACTTTCCATTGCTGTTGCGCCATTTTACGAATCAGAGTTCTTACGAAGCTGATGCGTGTTTGGTGCATAGCACCCAGTCTTTCCGGTGCCATGACGACCGTTGCGTCACGTAGTGCTGATTCAGTGTAGGTAGAACGATGTGCATCCATTTTGCTCACCACCTTAATAGTTATAGGATTTTGCTAGCCATTCAGAACCGATCGTTGCTGTCTTTTGAAGCATATATAGCGACAGTATGTTGGTTAGCTTTCACGTTTTTAATCGTTATTGATATTATCGAGGCAAGCGAACTCGCCACTTATTATTTGTCCTGACTAGATCGATTGACCTAAATACGTGCCGCCCGGTGTATCTTCACCAGTACGGTTTTTATCTTCCTTCCGGAATCTTGTATCAGCCTTCTTTCAAAGGCTCACACCTTGTTTATCTTCAGTTTTTAGAGAGCTTTATCTCTACATTTTCTTCTTTATACCGGCATTGATGTTTTATAAGCCTTGATCTTTCGCCATCTTGATTGCGATTTGAGGCGCATTCCAAAGTGATGGCAGCAAGATTAAGGACACCGGTACCGCTGTGATAACTATGAATGATTGCAGCGCTGAAATACCGCCGGAACCTAGGGAAATCAGAATCAATGCTGTTACCCCCATCATCACACCCCAGAAAGTACGAATAATTGCGTTAGGCTCTGTCTCACCGCTGACTACCACACTGATGGTGTAAGTCATTGAGTCACCTGTCGTTACGATGAAGATCGTCGTCAAGATCAAGAACAGAATAGAGATAAGCATTGGCATTGGTAGTTGCTGAGTTACTGCCAGTAGCGCGCCAGGTAAATTAAAGCCTTCGAACGCTTTACTTACGCTGCCTGGGTCTGCAATTTCAAACGCAAGGCCAGAACCGCCAACAATGGTGAACCAGAAACATGTTACGAACGGTGCAATAAGACTGATGGTTGATACCAATTGGCGAATACTACGACCGCGTGAAATACGTGCGATGAAGATTGCCATCATTGGGCCGTAACCTAAGAACCAACCCCAGAAGAATACTGTCCACCAGCTCAACCAACCTTCGTCACCACGGTATGTTGCCATTGGGATGAAGTTGTCTATCATGCTGCCTACACCTTGGATGTAGCCATTGAAAATGAAGTTTGTTGGGCCGAAGATCAGAATGTAGACCATCAATGACATTGCTAAAATTACGTTGTAACGGCTTAGCATTTGCATTCCGCGGTTAAGACCACTTAATGCCGACAATGTGTATAGAACGATAGCGAACAGGATGATGATAAGCTGCGTCGTGAAGCCATCAGGAATATCAAACAGTGCGTTCAGTGCGTAGCTCACTTGCAAGCCTAAGAAGCCGATAGGACCAATGGTGCCCGCCGCTACTGCGACAATACAACATGCATCAATCAATGCGCCGGTGTGACCTTTCAATGCTCGCTCGCCTAAAACTGGGTAAAGCAAAATACGAGGTTTAAGCGGTAAGCCTTTGTCGTAGTGAAGGTGCATCACCACAATAGACGTTAAGCTACCGACAATGGCCCATGCTAGAAAACCCCAGTGCATGAAGGATTGCGATAAAGCATTCACCGCGCCTTGCTGTGCGTTTTCTTGTGCGCCGTACAATGGTGGTGGGCTAACGTAGTGAGCGATAGGCTCTGCTGCTGCCCAAAATACACCGCCACCTGCCAGTAGCGTACAGAAGATGATCGCCATCCAACGGAAGCCGTCCATTTCAGGTTTAGCGATGCCGCCTAGGATAACCTTGCCTGTTCGCCCTGCCGCCAGGCCAAGACCAATAAGAAAAGTCAGAAGAAGAAGCATTTGCCAGTAAGGACCGAATACTTTTACAGACCATGCAAAGCCCGTATTTACTAGGCTTGATAACAGCTCGCCATCAAATAGAGCAAGTGCCACGAACAGAGCGATAAAACCGCCGCTGTACCAAAGTGCTGGGTTGGATAGGCCTAATTTGTCTGACGTAGACTCAGACTCGTTTGTGTTGCTTTTTGCATTAATTGTTGTGTGTGCTTGACCCGCATTTAAGCTTGAAGATTTCACGCTATTGGTTAAATCAGACATACTCTGACTCCAGAGGTTTCTTTGCAGCTGTCATTTGAATGATGACTACAAGGGTGTATTTAACACCTGCCCTATTGTTTTTTGTGTTGGGCAGGCTAATCCATGTTTGGGTTACCGCGTTGCGAAATAGACCGTTGTTCCTTTTGAATAGTGAAATTGGTTTAAGCAGCACTTGCTTATTGAACGTTTGTTAGAAGGCTGCTAATTCGATGATGGCTCGCGAGAAACCGTTAACCCTTGGTTTGAGGCTCTAGGCCATCTTTCAAGAAGTTAAACCAGTTTTCTCCCAAGACTTGCCCAGCTTCAGACTCGCTGAAACCATGACGCATCAATCCGTTATATATGTTTTCCATACCCGCACTACCACAGAACCAAGGCAACGCATCTGGCCAACCTGAGTTGTTCGCAGAGCCTTCGCCGTAGTCCATTGCTTTAGACCAACGACCATTTCTCATCCATTCAAGAACGGCTTGAGGTTGGTTTAAGCATAGGTCACTGCCAATACCGAGGTGCTCTACGCCGACCATGTCAGCCGTAGTCGCAACCATCTGGCAGAAATCTTCCAACGTACATTGACTGCCATTTGGTAAGTGGAATGGGTACAAGCTGAATCCGATTAAGCCGCCGCGTGCGGTTAGAGCTTTAATCACATCGTTTGATTTATTTCGTAGTGCATCATGAGCAAACGTTGGGTTCGCATGGCTGATACAAATAGGACGAGAAGACAAGTCGATTGCTTCAAGTGTTGAGCGCTCGGCACTGTGAGACATATCGATGATCATGCCCACTCGGTTCATCTCTTCGATGGCTTGTTTACCAAAGCGAGTAATACCTGTGTCGTTCTTCTCGTAGCAACCCGTCGCCAATAAGCTCTGGTTGTTGTACGTCAGTTGCATGATCAAAAGGCCTTGCTTACGCATCACTTCGATAAGACCGATCTCATCGTCGATTGGAGAACAGTTTTGAGCACCAAGTAAAATGCCGACTTTGCCAGTCTCTTTTGCAGTCTCGACATCAGCCATTGAGTGAATCGGCATGATAAGGTCTGCGTTCTGCTCGAATCTTAAGTTCCATTCTGCAAAGCGAGATAAGGTTTCACGAGCAGTCTCGTGGTAAACCGCGGTAGCGTGAACTGCTGTAATGCCGCTCGCCTTTAGTGTTTGGAAATATTCTCTGTTCCAATTGCAGTATTGCAATCCATCTATAACAATCCGTTGCTGGTACATAACCACTCCTATTGAAAGCTCAGTGTTCTAGCTCGGTTTTGAAAACACGCTCAAACAACATGTTTTCAAAAATGGGTTAAATCACTTATCTAAGTTCGTTTGCTGCTTTGGTTTGAATGTTGGCCTGACTCTGTAAATCAGGCCAATTCGATAGCTGGATAGCTAGGAAGTTAATTCAGCTATCCAATTCTTATTTAGAAAGTGGATTAGTAAGGACGTTGGTAAGCCGTCTTAACCACTGTGTAGAACTCTTTCGCGTATTGACCTTGCTCACGAGGACCGAAGCTAGACTCTTTACGACCACCAAACGGTACGTGGTAATCCGTGCCTGCTGTTGGTAGGTTGACCATCACACAACCGGTCTGCGCTTGTTGCTTGAACATTGCGCTAGTACGTAGGCTCTGAGTAATGATGCCGCCTGTTAGACCGAAGCGAGTGTCGTTGGTTGTCGCAATCGCTTCTTCTAGGTCAGCGACACGAATCACGCTTGCCATGGGTGCAAACACTTCTTCTTGGTTCACTTCCCAATCGTTCTTAGTATTCAAGAACAGCGTTGGAGACATGTAGAAACCTTCGTGTTTCATGCTTAGGCGCTCGCCACCAAATGCCAGCTCACCGCCGCTTTGACGTGCTTTCTCAACCCAACCTAGGTTTGCTTCAAGTTGGTTTCCGTCCACAACAGGGCCCATGAACACGCCCTCTTCCAGTGCGTGACCCACTTTCAGCTCACTCATACGCTTAATCAGTGCTTCAACGTACTGGTCGTGAATGCTATCCATAACCACTAGACGAGAAGATGCTGTACATTTTTGACCAGCACCCGAGAACGAACCTGCAATCGTTGCGTCAACCGCAGTTTGGATGTCTGCATCGTCAGCAATAACAAGTGCGTTCTTACTGCCCATTTCTAGTTGGCAACGAACGAAGTTTGGCGCTGTAGCAGCCGCAACCTTACGACCTGTATCAACAGAACCAGTAAAGCTCACACCGTTCACTTCTTTAGAGTTGATCAGTGCATCGCCTACTTTCGAACCACTACCTAGAACAAGGTTAAACGTGCCTGCTGGCATGCCTTGGCGGTGGATGATCTCAGTAAGCGCAACCGCACTTGCTGGTGTTAGGTTTGCTGGCTTCCAGATAACGCTGTTACCGAAAGCCAGTGCTGGAGCAATTTTCCAAGCAGCCGTTGCTGTCGGGAAGTTCCAAGGAGAGATGATGCCGATAACACCTACCGCTTCACGAGTCACTTCAACAGAAACACCAGGGCGCACAGATTCAGCGTTGTCGCCAATTTGACGAAGTACTTCTGCGGCGAAGTATTGGAAGAACTGACCAGCACGGTAAATTTCGCCACGACCTTCAGCAAAAGGTTTACCCTCTTCACTAGAAAGCAACGTACCCAGTTCATCACAACGCGCAATCAGCTCATCACCAATTGCTTGTAGTACCGCTTGTTTACGTTCAATTGGCGTTTTTTCCCACTCTGGTTGAGCGTGTTTTGCCGCTGAAATCGCTTGTTGCACTTGCTCTGCGCTTGCTTGTGCAAAGTTACCAATGTTTTCAGAAATATCTGATGGGTTAATGTTCGCGACGGTGCTTACACCCGCTTGCCATTCGCCGCCAATGTAAAGTGCGTTTTCTGCTTGAACATTCTGTAAGTGAGTCATCATTCTGTCCTTGTAACGTTAGGTTGCGGTTGAGTCTGGCAACCATCGGATTAATTAATAAATTGTTAATTCATATAGAGAATAAGTATTAATTTTGTATCTAGACGTAAAACTATTCGCTTGTATTAGTAAAGATCTGCGTAGACAAACAGCTTTGATTGGCAAATTGCCTCAGTTCACAGTCCATTTATTCAGGTTGAGACGCCGATGCATAAACCACGAACTCAACCAACATCTCTTCTCTAGCTAGCCCTGCAACAACGACTGCTGCACGATTTGGATAAGGTGCGTTGAAGTATTCTCCGTATACGCTGTTTACCGTTTTCAGGTATTCACGGTCAGTCACGTAAATCAGAACCTGCAGCACAGAATCCATCGATTCGCCTGCACACTCCAAGGTATGAACAAGGTTGTTAAAAGTCTGACGCGTTTGCGCTTCAATACCGCCTTCTACTACTGCGCCCGTTTCATCGATTGGAATCTGCGCAGTGTATAGAGTGCCGTTATTAACGATTGCCCACTCTAGTGGTGCTTTTGAAGCAAAAAGAGAGGTTTTTACTGGGTGTTTTTTAGTTTGTGCGTTCACGATTTCATCCAACTTTGTAACAACTATGTTTCAATATGGTTAAATACTGCACCTTGACGCCTGATAAATCTAACGGTAAATTTTGTGCATTTGATAAATAAAATCTATCACCTTGCAAAAAGTAAGGTATAGCAAGGGCTAGAGAAGGATCGGAGTCATGAGTATTAAGCTACAACAGTTAAAACATTTCGTTTTGGTGGTCGAAGAAGGTGGATTTCGTGCCGCCTCTCACCGAGCAAATCGCTCTCAAGCGGCACTGTCTACTTCAATAAAAGAGCTTGAGAAAATACTTGGTCAGCCACTGTTTGAAACAGGCAACAAATCTACACTGACACCTTTTGGTGAAATATGCCTACCGAAAATCATTCAATTCTTGAATGTTTACAAAGCATTAGACAACGACTTACGTGCAGCGGCGGCTGGGCAACAAGGAAGAGTTCGAATAGCGAGCGTGCCTTCGGTGGCCGCAAAACTCATCCCTAGTGTTTTAGGGGCATTTTGTGAGCAGTACCCGAATGTAGAAGTGAGTTTGATTGATGATAATGCGGCAGGGGTAGAAGCAAGATTACTCTCTGGCGAGGTGGATGTTGCCCTCGGTAATAGCTCCCATTTAGAAGAAGAGAGCATCGACTTCACGCCTTTGCTTTCTGATCCTATCGGTGTGGTGTGCCTCAAAGATAACCCTATCGCCTCTCAACAGGAAGGAATCGAATGGCAAACCTTGTTAAAGCAGCCCTTCATTCGTAACGGGACTTGCACCCTACTGGACCCAACACCTGCGCGCATGCTCAGCGAACAAGCCCTGTACTCTGTCGAGAACATTACCTCGCTTTTTTCGGTGTTAGAGCTCGGGATAGGCGTGACCACGCTACCTAAGCTGGCTTTCCCAACCAATGAAACCCGCTTGGTGTGGATTCCGCTAATTGACCCACCCTTGCAACGACAAATCGGCATTTTCAGACTGTCTGATCGTACGATCTCGCCACAAGCACAGGCTTTCCATGACTTATGTATTCAATACCTCAGTTATGAAGAGTCATAAGAGAGCCTAGATTAAGTAAATTAGGCAGCGCTCTGCTGCCATTTACTTCCTCAAAACTCGGTGTTTCTTCTCCGCACCATGCTTCTCGCACACCCAGTCCCCCATTTCACTCCTATATCATCAACATTTAGGCGCTGAATTTTCACTCTCGCGCACGCAAATAGTGACAAGCTGACGACAATATAAAAAATATTCGCTTATTGATAAGGAGCGACGTACGTTTAATTTACCAGAAAAACCAGATCTTCCATCATTGCCTCAAACAAGCTTAACCCCTACCAAAATCACACTTCACAACTCAGCTTGTAAATGAATCTAAGTGTTTGAATAGTCTTAATTGATAAGATCATAAGTTGAAAATTTAGCTCGCTACTCCCTTCTAAAAAGACCCTCTTTTTCACAAGGATAAAGCATCTTCATAGACAGAACCTTAAGCACTAAGCTCAGCGTAAATTCCGTCTAACGTAATG
>NZ_JBGOOD010000041.1:0-46726 GCF_041439475.1 Vibrio sp. 1S139 | reverse complement strand
TGAAGCCTTTTTTCTATCTAAATAAACAAGTTAGCTCTTAAGATCCTGTCTATGATGACGGGTTAGATTGACCCGTTTGACTTCTGGTAGCCAACCACTAAACACAATTTCTTTACAAGACTGATCCACAAACTCGGCCTCACGCAAAAAAATCTTTTGGCTCCATGTTTCATCAACACACGTCAATTGGAAATAATCATCTGGTTGATCGCATTGGGGGTTACTTTTATAGGTAATTACGATGCCTTCAGTTGGGGAGTTAACAACAGCGGCAGCAACACCTTGCTCTTTTTGACTAACGACATTGTAATCTGATTTGCTTGGCGCTTGAGTATCTAGATTCGGCAGCGAAATCACAGGTTCGGAGCTCGCATCAAAGTTATGAGCAGAAGAATAATCGCTGAGGTCTACTTTAACCGCTTTTTCATTATTCCCGCTCTTTAACTCATTGAGTTGCTGAAAATTGAGCTGAGCCCGAGAATAATAAAGAGCAACATCACTTTGTACGCTACCGTTTATTTTGTATGGAAGCCAAATATGAGGCAAAGGAACACCAAGTGGCTCTCTCTTTGTTTTACTTCCAGCCTTAAATGGACTCAATTCGGTTTGAAGTAATTCTGTATATGTTTCGCCTTCGTTAGGCCAATCAGCAACCACTACCTCAACTTCTTCTGCAGTAAGACCAAAAACACGGGCACAAGCATATTCGTTCAACACACCCTCGTAGACTTTTTTACCGTCTTGGTACAACTGAAACGCTTCCCCTGACAGAAATGCTTCGGAGTCTTCATCATATAAGCTGATATCGACCGATCTTTGAGGCGAGGACTTAGTGCTTTGATAGAGCGATAGATCGATATCAGAAAAGCGTCCGTCGTTTTGAATTTGGATTTCTCTCCAAACTTCTAATTGCCAAACGACATAAACGTAACCACGATCAATCGATACATACCCTGAATCACCTTTATGAACAGGAACCACCGGCACCAACACGTTATCCCACTCATCCATCTGAGTCACTTTATCAACGGGTTGCAGGTCTTCGGTTAATTTAAGCAAAATCGGCTGAGGCTGGTCAGAACAAGGAATTTTGATATAGAGCGTTTTCCCCTCTACTTCAAGATCTTTAAATGTCGCGAGGCTTCGGTGTTTATTTTCTCGATCTTGCTTACCTACCGTCACTTTTTCTTTTTGAGTATCGGTAGTTCCTAACATCAGACAGCCAGCATTACTCGACCACTGCCCTGCAAACTCGACAACGATTTTATGTTCTGGGGAAGGTTCAACCGGCGAGAAGCTGTAGTGGCGTGCCAAAGGTACATCATCGACAACTTGCTGGTAGTTGGCTTTGTGAGTGCGGTCTGAATTGCTATTACTCAGCTTGTCGACATGTAACTTCAGTCGGGGAAAGCTTGCTAGTTGCTTACTCGTTAATGAACTGCGCCTCACATTGGAAGAAAGACAAACCCAGTTCGCTTTTACAAGTTCTACTCGAATAGCGTTGAGCAGGCTGTGGACATTTTTTTTAGCCGACGCAGTAATCTGCTGAAGCAAGGTGCTTGGTAATTGAGCCAAGATGTCTTTAGGGGTGCGCACACGCCAAAATAGCCCGATACACTCATCCGGTGTTAAGACATATTGAAGGTCGTTCGTACTGAGAGACGAACTAGATATAAATTTGCAAACTAAGTGCATTTGGATTCTCCACAACCTACAGGTATATATAGTTGCGGTGATAACTAAGCTGATAAGGCTTAAAAAACGATTTGGTTAAATAAATTCTACGCGTAATGGTTATAAATTTCAATAGATTAGAAGGAGTATCGTCAAAAACCATAACACTAGCAATAAAGCTAATTAAACAGGATAAATAGTCATTTCGTCTGACCAACTAAAAAGGCAAATTAATTTGAACGGATGTCACATAATAATCATTTCATTGCGTACTTAAGTAAATACTAACTAGACCAAACACACATATCTGGTGGAAGCATTTCATCGATTTAGAAAGTTATATTAAGCATTTTCTCATCTGTAAAAGAGAAAAAAAGTGGGAATAAATTCCCACATAAACTTAGCCAATATAAATAGGATTTATTTTGGAACACTAAATTGGCTTAAAAGGGTGGTACTAAAGTACCAAAATGCAGAACACCACATCAAATAACGATGTGATATAAACACTATATATATTATGCATTTAATATCAAGATGGCACTTTTATAGAGATAACACCAAAAACTACTATGCAAAATATCTATGCAATTGCCATTCTGATTGCATCACCAGTTATATTAGTTATCTGACTGAAAATATGACTAAATAATGAGACAGGAAAAACAAAATAATTTTCATTTCAATGACTCAGCATCACTAAACTAATCAATATTGGGCACTGGTGTACAATAATTTTCTTAATAAAGTTGAGGGTAATAAAAATGATTAAGCCCTGGATACATACTCAAATTCCAACAACCTGAGATACATTTGCAAAAAAGGTCTGCCGAATAGGCAGACCTTTGTCTAATCTTCCATATAACGATTAGCGTTACGCTGCTAGTTTTGTGCCCTTGTCGTAA
The DNA here is from genome assembly GCF_041439475.1 of Vibrio sp. 1S139. Classification (NCBI taxonomy): domain Bacteria; kingdom Pseudomonadati; phylum Pseudomonadota; class Gammaproteobacteria; order Vibrionales; family Vibrionaceae; genus Vibrio; species Vibrio sp. 1S139. Next base: position 44,147 of record NZ_JBGOOD010000041.1, on the reverse strand, counting down.
ATAAGCAGTTGTCGTAATAAACTTGGCACTACGACCACTGCAGCGTTCACATCCTTATTTAATGTAAATGTAGATTCAACCAAAGTAGCATCGGCTCCAAGTGCATTGGCACCATGTAGTGACACCGTCACAGACCCACCTTCGATTGGATCAAGAGTCAGTTCATATTGCCAAACTCCGTTTTCACTAACCAGCACATCAGCATCTGAAACTTTAACTCCCCCACTGTCTGTAACACTTAGGCTCAACTTATCACCTTCAGAAAAACGAACCGTAGTACCATCGAGAATCAATGTGGGTGACTCTGATTCGTTAACATCGTTACCGCTGTTGATCGCAGAGATGCTAATAGTTGGCGTAATCGGCAGCGAATGTGTGCTGTCTTGCGCCCCCACGTTACCCAATAAGTCTTGGTAATCTTTCACCACCAAATCCACCGTCAAATCAGACGACGTCGCGACTAATACATCGACATTGCCCGTCCACACGCTGGCGTCCGCACTCTGCGTCAGCGAGATGACCGTACCACCTAACTCGGCACTGGCCGCTTGCAGCGCTTTATCGAACTTAAGACTGACCGATACGCTCTGACCTATCGCTTGGTGTTTTGGGTTAAACGTCACGCTCGTTAACGTCGGTACCGCTTGCGCGAGCGTAAAGCTTGCGCTTTCGCTTACTTGCACGCCTGCAGCGTTGGTGCCCGTCACAATAACGGTGTAGCTGCCGTTCGGTTGATCGCTGATGTCCACCGTACTGCTCCAAGCCCCACCGCTTGCTACGGTCGTAACGCCATTTTTCAATACCGTCTCATTGTCTTGCGCTTTCACTGCCAGGCGAAGCTCTTGACCATCAAAACGGGTCGAGGTGCCTGAGAAGGCCAAGTTCGCGGCATTGCTGCCGTCCACACTGCCCACCGGTGTGATGTCCAACGTTGGCGTGATAGGCAGCGAGTGTGTGCTGTCTTGCGTGCCCACATTACCCACTAGGTCTTTGTATTGCTCTGTAATCAAAGCCACTGTTAATTCATTAGTATCAGGCACTCGAACGTTACCCTTCCAAACTTTCTTATCAGCCGTAGCAGTTAGTGAGTTGATTTGATTTGATTACCACCAAGCATGGCCGTTACTTCTTGTAATTCCTTATCAAATTCAAGGGCTACTTGTACATCTTTGCCTACTTGCTGATGCATTGGATCAAATGTCACGCTAGACAGGGTTGGTAACACACCCTCAATCCCCAAAACCAAACTACCCCCTGTACCGGGGATAGTATTTACGCTTTCGTAACTATTATCACCGACTCGTATGGTTATGTTTTTGTTCTGTTTTTCAGGCGTTATGTAATTGACCGACCAAGTTATATTGTCTGTTGTACTCCATGATGCTTGCTTCAACTCGCCTGTATCATTGCCATCACTTGCTTAAATCTCTACATCTGAAAATTCAAATTGATTAACCTCTTCAGTGAAGGTAAACAAAAGTGGAATTTCAACGCCACCAGCCAAAGGCATTGATGCTGCCGTTGATATTGTTAGCTCTGGAATACTTGCTGCTTCAACTTTTGTATTTAGTGACTTCTCGGTCTGGTGTTCAACTAAATCGTCTGCCGTTACATTTATTAGATAATCGCCAGGAGATAAAAGATAACGTATCAAGTAAGGGTCACCGTCTTTGGTCGGTTCTTCAATTGATTGTGGGTTTACCGGGGCATCGGTACCGTTTTCCGCAGTAGAACCAACACTGCTTAGATTTTTATCGAAGACGTCTGCTCTTACATCCAAATAATATAGCCCTTCCTCTGGAATCATCGAATCCTGAGTACTGGTGATACTTGAAATGACCGGTGCTTGGTAATCAACAATGGATGCGATGCCTTCAGCATCGTAAGTCTTGTTGAGCACATTAAAGTCAATAATAACTCGCCCGATAGAATCGGTTACGGTTACTTTTTGCATATACTCAGCTTGAGCATCGATATCAAAAGTCATCGTATCTGAAGCTGTTGAAGAGGCTATTTTCCCAGAAAACTTAATCGTGTTACCTGAAACTGGAACCAAATCTATAGCATAGGAAGCAGCCTTTACATCCTCTCCCTCTTCAGAGGTAATGGTGAACGCTTGGCTATCATTAGTAAAAGCAAGCTTACCCCCTTGTAAACTCGTTATTCCATCAAAAGCCAAATCAATAGTTGGTATCCTAATGTCAATATCAATCGTCTTATTTTGAGTCCAACCTACATTGTCAGTTGCTTCGACATTGACTCGTATCGAATTCAACTCTTCTAACTCAGTTTTTGGAAGATCAAAATAAAGGTGTGAATTGTCGCCAATTTCATCTTTATCAAATACATATTTAGGATTAACTATTGTGTACTTAACCTTTGCTATACCGCTACCTTCATCCCACACAGAAAACTGAAATCTAACTAAGCTAGAATCATCCGGAGATTCATTGAGGGATACAGTGTCGTCAACATTTGGTAGGCTATTATCGACCATTACGCTGACTTCATCGCTTATAGACTCTCCCCATACATCAATAATTTGAATTTTAGGCTTGATAAATTGACCATCTAGTTTGTCATCTAATGGCGCGGTAAACGTCGAGCAAGAATAGTCATCCTCACACTTAGTGAAAGGGCCAAAATTCTCTGGGTTATCATTCAAATTATATGACGCACCATCTAGAGTTGCGACGACATTTTCAAGATCAGAATTTTGTCCAACCTTCACCTTGAATTTCATTTCAAGGGTCTCACCTCGAATAATAGTATCTTCAGCAGGGCTGGTAATAGCGATTTCTAAATCGCCTTGGGCTGGAAGCAATAATTCTAACGCATGATCCGAACCTAAGTTTCCGGCGACATCAGACAAGTTCTTAATCGTGTATAAGTGCTGTAACGCCCCCGGAGAGAGGATATCGGCATACAACTCTCTATACGTACATGTCGTTATACCCAATTTAGAGCTACAACTATTTGGTTCAAAAGACACATTTAATCGGTTTCTTACCAATAACGGTTCGTTACCATCACTAATATCCACACCAGAAAGATTGTCTTTGAAGCTCAATGTTAAGCTCAGAACTTTCTTACCTTCGGCGTTCAAACCAACGTCATTGCCAGTAAATTGATATGTGTCTTGTTCAACCGTAGGGGCATCGATATCCATCATATTAAAGCTGAATTTATTGACTGTTTCAGTATCATTCGTTCCTACTGTTTTCGTTATCAAAACCACAGGTGAAACAGACATATTCACATCAGTTGTAATGCTACACTTATAATTTTCTTGAGGATTAGTTATAACACCTGAATAAGCATTGTTCGAACCATCTTCCGGCACACCGTCTGAGGTGTAATTCTCTCTAACCCAACATTCTAATGTTTTTGCTTTTACCTCACCCGCAGGGCCAAATTCAACATTAAGGGTACTTCCCGATATATGACTTTGGAAGTCAGTCGGTTTTACGATTGACAGAGCAACACCTTGACGTTGCACATTGATACTTTCTGACCGTTCGGAAACAGGCCTTTCTTGTTCAGAGCTATAGCGAACGTTATTATATACTTTGAATTCCAACTGATAGGCACCATCTTCCGTTAGATCTGCCTCTGTCAACCTAGCTTCCCAAAGGCCACCTTTCTGAGAAAATGAGATATTGTTGGTTTGTTCCCCATATTTATAAGTACCTTCAACTAGCGGGATCCCGCTCTCATCTTCAGCATCAATACTTATAATTACAGGTTCAACACGAGTAATTTGTATCTGGCCACCAGAAGAAACTGGCGTGCCATCTTCATATGTGAAAGTAACCGAGTTAATAGTGGGCTTTGAGTTTTGAACTTTAACCGCATAATCTACGGTTGTCGTATTTCCTCTAATGTCGGAACCACCTAATCTGATTGTGCGAGTCGCACTATCGCCATCGCTTTCGCCTCCTAAAGGAATCTTCATATCTTCACCAACTAAGGTGCTTGCATCAGAGGGGTTTTCTTTGAAAGTCCAATACTCTAATGTTTCTTTGTTAACACCCTCTGACGATGGTGTTCCCCTGTCATTTAAGTCTTGAGCAGAAAGGTTGAATACATAATTACCAAGATAGAAACTTTCCGGATCAAACCCATTTAACTTTAGTGATGGCCCTTCACGATCTAGCAGAACAGTTCTAATTTCTGTTTTAGATTCAAATCCATATTCGTCTACAGCTTTAAGGTACAGGTTCGCCTTTTTGTCTTCGCCAATTACGATAGCGTCACTTTGTGTTTCTGTAATTTCGATATCAAAGGGCTGCGTTGGATCTTTGGGGTCAATTGAACGTATTGCAGCGTTTTGACCTTGTTGCCAAAGTTCAACCTTAGATACATCAGAGTCGTCAGATACTGATGTAAGCTTTACAGTAAATGCGGTACCAAGAACATAGCTTTCACCTGAATTAGTGTCTAAAACCCAAGGGTCAGCTAATTCAATTACTGGTCCCTTGTTGTCGACCAAGAATTCAAATTCACCACTGTGTGTTCCCGATGGAAAAGAACTGTCTGTTGCTGTTACGTAGAAGAAGTTTTTCTCATTATATTTAAATGCCTCCGCAACTAGTCTCACCTCTACGTTAGGCTGCATGCCTAATAGATACGGCTCAGTACTCTCTTCAGGTTCTGTTTCGTAATGTTGCAAAGTGAAACGCCTGCCAGACTCTGACTTCATATCGACTTCAACCAAACTCCCTGGACTCAAGCTCCAAGTAATATCAGGTACCCAGCTAGTATTACCACCTAAGTGGTTAATAATTTTAGATCCGTTTACTACCGGACCTTTTGAATCAAGTAATACACTAAATTGAGGGGCATTGGTCGTCTGGCGGTTAACTATATTAGACAGATTGTCTTCAGCATTAACATACACCACCCAATTACCATCTTCTGGACTAATTATATTACCTTGGCTGCTACACTTGTCTCCAGAGCACAGTTTTACCTTAAAATCATCCTCTGTATTGCTCGAAAAATGCGAGTTAGCGTCATATTCATTGGTAGCACCTGTTGCCGGGTTATAAAAAGTTAACCCTCGCTCGTCCAATTTATCTCCTACAATATCGTCAATTTTGAAAGTGAGTTCTTGGACATAATTAGTATTCAAATAGACATTTTCGTCAATTGGGTCACCATTACCATCTCTCGGGGGGATATAAGTCGCTAAAGGATAATCATTATCCACATATAAGGTTTCTATATGTGGATCCTCCCCATTGTAACCATAGCTATTTCCATGCTCATCCATTGCACTCGTTATAAGCTCAAACTTGGCAATATCTGTGAGATTTGAAGACTCGGTATTAAGGGTAAATAAATACTCCTTTTTATAACTATCACCATCTGACTCTCGAATATTTAGGTCAAGTGGGGTTCCCGTATTCGGTTCAGTTTTCTCATACCACATAGTAACAAAAGATGGCTGGTTGCCTTCTTCCACAACAATGCCAGACGGATCTTCCAAAATAATCCGTGAATCTAAAACACCAGCAACGTACCGTTTATTTCCAACCCATGTTTCTCGGCCATTTTCGATACTTAGCGAAGGTTGAGGCGGTGATTTATCAATACTTTCGCCATCACCGTCTATAATCTGTTCGCCATCGAGGCTTGGGTTCGCCATTGATATCTGATCGGCGTATCGCTGAGCTAGGTTAGCTGCTACACCATACTTTTCAGTCATAATGTTATAGTATGATTGCGCTAAGTCATTACGGTAAGACTTTGAGCTAAATTCATATGAATCTAGAACTATTTTTTCACCCCCACTACCAATACCGTTAGCTTGGCCATCGTACTGCAAGTCATCATAGATAGCGGAAGCAAAATCAACAGAGTTACTTAGTAGCATATTGTTTATTTGGGTAATGTCATAAATCGCTTCTACTAAAAACCGATGAATATAATTATTAGGCAGTTTTTCCGGAATAGCACCTTTCAATATTTCATTCGTTGCATACGAAACGATCGTTGGGTCGAAACCAAAGAATGAATCGCTTCCACCAGCGAGAGCATATTGTACGTCGTCTAAAATTCGTACGGCATTCTCTGGAGTCTTGTTTCCAGCTTCAACTTGATTCCATTGAGAGTCAAACAGTCCGGTTTGGTATGTTGCTAGCTCGGTAATATAAAAAGTCTTAGAACCATTAAGTTTAAAGTAGGCACCTATATTCGCGCTATTTAGGTTCACTTGTTCTGATTGTGTACCTGGATCACTCTCCCACTTGTAGTAATACGGTTGCGTATTACCATCAATACCGATTAACCGCACTCGCATAAAGTCGTAGTTAACTACATCAGTTGTTGTTTCACATCCAGCAACATCGAGTGCTTTATTTGTTCCATCACTTTCTAAGTGCTGAATCGTGGTACATCTTCCTAGCGAGGTAAACTCTCCCTTCGAGTTTAATCCCTCCAATTGCACACTAGCCCCGATAAATGGAGTAACGATCGTCATTGTCGGCAAGTCGAAGCTACTACGAAAATAAACTTCTTGCTCAGCACTTTCATTTTCAGACTCGTCAATAGTTTGAATCACTAGTTTTTGACTGCTGTTCTCGGACGTCGAATCGAAGTTGTCACCAAGTATTTCTTTTACAAAAGGAACATAATAGATCACCTCATTTACGTGTCCTTCAGTATCAGAGATAGTTTCGTGGGGTATGTTAGCGGCAGAGGCTACGGTATCGGTTACCTTCTGAAGCACGTAGTTATTATCATTGTTTGCGCTTACTAAATACTTAACAACTAGCTTAAGTTTGTCGGCACTAGATCCTAACCCCATATCCCCGTTGCCATCTGAGACTCTGACACGAACATATGGAATTTTGTTATCTTTGAGGTCGTTGACATTAAAGTCACTAAAATCGACATCGGGAATTGAGTTTAAAATCCCCTTGCTCGCGTAAATGTAATCAATCTTCAAATAATCACGAGTGGATTGAACCGTTTCTGATGTGTAGGTGTCTTGCGTATAAACATCTTCTTTAGTTACGCGTTCCCCATCAACACTAACGTTGACATAATTCATTGGAGCATTCTCTGGGTAGCTAATCACTTGCGCCGGCGCTTGATCATCACGAACGACTTCGTGAACTTCCTTACCAATATTCCCGTTGCTATCGGTGGCTTTAATTTCAAATGTTGTTATCGATACGAATTCATCGGTTGAATATCCCTTACTGAATTCACAGGCACTGCCTGACTCTAAAGTTATATGACCACAAGAAACGCTATCATCTAAACCGCCTTTAAATGAAACCGTTACCGAATCAATCTCTTGCGAGTCTTCTTTTACAGTGCCTTTAAGCACATACTCTTTTGCACTGTTGTTTATAGAACTAGCCGAGGTTACTTCAATTACCGGCGCATTGTTGTCCCATTCAAAGTTTACATAATGGCCAACATCTCGCCCTTGAACTAATTCGTTACCTAAGACGTCAGTCGTATAAAAAACCAAACGTGCCGCAGTTACATTTGAGAGTCCCGTATCCGAATCAACTTCTACCTCGTCAATGGCTTTTGTGTCTACACTTACTTTAATACTTGTTTCTCTAAGACCAGATTCAAAGCCGTCGAATTCCAAGAAACAAAACTCACTACCCGCAGTTTGTTCATCGTCACACTGACTCTCGAGAGACCAGACACCGTCCAGTTGGTATTCAAGGTACGCTGAGACACCTTGAACACCAATTTCATCATTGAGCTTAATATCCACTTTATCGAGGCTTACCAATACATCACTGTCTGTTCTAGACACTGTAGGCGCTTCGGTATCAATTTCGGTTTCGTCGCGAGGTGGGATCACACCGCCAGTACCGCTATTGGTGCCTTGGTCATTAATCTTACGGCTAAACTCAACATAGTCGTCTGCGTCTGTTCCTGAAATATTTAAGTTAGGATCATTGACGACAATTAGAACATGCTGTGCCAAATCGTGAGTGTAAATATCACTAGAGACTTTTTGTTGACCGAAGGTTAAAGGGGTTACCCCTCCCGACACAGTACTTATTTCCAGCCCATCAAGAAGACCATCGGCAATGACATCTCGATATTGGATATCAGCCAAATGCATCGATGTGTAAATATTACTCTGAGTATCACCGTATTTTTGAATTAGGTCGTACGAATAAGAAGAATAAGCGGTTAACAAAGCACCATATTGGTGACCGGATGTAGCAAAACTACTTTGACCACCTTTGGTTATGTCTATCGGAGTAGTTTCATTGACATCGAAACCATACATATCGTTAATGCTATTTAGTGATTCCGATATAGCAGTAGAGTCTGACACTCCCCTGCCTACTTTGTATTGAGTTAAGCCTGAAACGATGTTCGTCAAAGGGGTCAGCATTAAGTTTTGATCACGCCCTTCTTTGTAATTGAGCATGGCTTCTAAACGCAGTGTTTTGCCGTTACTGACAGACACTGTATTTTTCGTTAAGGGATCGGTATAACTGCCTTCTTTAGCTACGATGAAAAGTGGCATCGATGAAGATTCAAATTCAACCTTGTAGTCACCAAAAGCATCGGAAGTCGTACTTGCTAACTTCCTACCTAGGTTTCCATCCTTGTATTCAAACACCTCAATTTTCGCACCGCTCACAGGAGCGTCAAAAACGTTACCTGAGATGCTTCCGGTATTCCTTGCTGGCGGGGTGTTATCACCTCCGCCTTCCCCACCGCCACATGCGCTTAAGATAAGCGACGTAACAATAAGACCTAATGTTGATTTCAACGTATTTTTAGTGAACATAGTTTTCTGGCAGAGTATATTTTTCCGCGATTATATTATCGTCTAAGATTTTCTCAACATGACATAATAACTACTTATAAAGCACAGTTTAGCTAAATCAAAAGGTGAAATGTTTGTTTTTTATCTCTCTAAAAACACACCCTATACCTTTAGCTAGTCATTACGAAGGAATGAACTAAAATAACATGCAAAAAAAACAAATAAATATTATGATCTAATTTTTATTTTTATCCATTAACCGAATTTTATTGATAATTTATGTATTTGAAAATAAATAGCCATTTAAGTCGCCGTACCCTTTCCTTTGGCCTTTTGATGGTTTTTTTGATCGTTTCAACAGCCATATCGCTAAGCTACAATCATTCAAATACTGATAAAAAACAGGCACCTAAAATAGCCAAGCCCAAAAGCATTCATATTCCAACCCCAGCTCCGACATCTGAAATGGTTTCAGGGGTTGTTAAATACTCTTTTATCAGTTCCATATTGTCTTCAGGTCTAACAAACGATGAATTAAAATCTTTGTTGAATTTATTAGGTGATAATTTTGACATTATAAAATCGGTTAATAATGGTGATAAATTTTCAATAAGGACACAATATGACGGTTCTAATACAGAATATGTTAGTGCTTTTTACTATTTAGGTAGTGACGTAGAGTTTTTTGCCATGAGAGGGGCTGATGATAATATTTACAATGAGAATGGATATAAGTTAAATAATGACTATGTATTCCCTCTTCCTCAGCATTTTCGCGTAAGTTCACCGTTCGATTTAAGCAGAAAACACCCAATAACGAACCGCATTGCCCCCCACTTTGGAACAGATTACGCAACACCAATAGGTACAAAGGTTCATTCATTGTCAGATGGCATCGTTTTGAAGTCCCGGTATAACCGTTTTGCTGGTAACTATCTAACCATAAAACACGCTGATGGAAACTACGCTCGCTACCTACACCTTTCAGAAAAACACGTTTCGGCCGGAGAGTTCATCACTAAAGGTCAAATCATTGGACTCACTGGAAATTCAGGTCGAACTACTGGTCCTCACTTACATATAGAACTATCGGTTGCGGGAGTGCCTGTGGATTTCGAACAATATATCAATACAGACAGAAGTTATAACAACCAATTCATTTATATCGCTCAAGCAGAACGTAAACAGTTGATGAAAAATCTCGTTCAATCAAATCAACCACAGACATAACCCCATAGGATTATGTCTCCAGTCGGATCTTCGAGATAAAACACTCAATGCAATAGTATTTTATCTTTCAACAATTGGCGACACACAAAAACTGACTTTTCGCCGAATCCATTTCAAATCATCAACTGTTAAATCAAATGCCTGCTAGATGGATTACAGCATTTGAAATCTCTACGTATGCGCCCCTTACAATCGCTCACTGCAATAATATTGCCTGTAAGGACTTTCACTCTGATTAATCTAGGGCAACATAGCGCTTTACACGCCCTAACGAACCCTTACAATGTGCAGCAAATATATTTATCAAGGTTTATCTCTATGTCTATTCAATGGTTTCCGGGTCACATGCATAAAGCCCGCAAAGAAATCGAAGAAGTTATCCCACAAGTTGATGTGATCATCGAAGTACTGGACGCTCGTATCCCGTTCAGTAGTGAAAACCCAATGATCTCTTCACTGCGCGGCGATAAGCCTTGTGTAAAAGTGCTGAACAAGCGTGACCTTGCAGATCCTGAACTGACTCAACGTTGGATTGAGCACTTCGAGAAGGAGCAAGGCGTTAAAGCGATTGCGATTACGACTAGCGTAAAAGAAGAAGTTAACCACGTTATGGAGCTGGTACGTAAACTGGCACCGCACCGTGAACAGATGGGCAAAAACATTCGTACAATGATCATGGGCATCCCGAACGTGGGTAAATCGACCATCATCAACTGCTTGGCTGGACGTACGATTGCGGTTACTGGTAACCAACCTGCGGTAACTCGTCGCCAACAACGTATCAATCTGCAAAATGGCGTGATCCTTTCAGATACTCCAGGAATCCTTTGGCCTAAAGTAGAAAACCCACACAGTGGCTTCCGCTTGGCTGCAACAGGTGCTGTAAAAGATACGGCAATGGAATACGATGAAGTGGCATTTTACACAGTAGAGTACCTAGCAAAACAGTACCCTAACCTTTTGCAAGAGCGCTACCAAATTGAAGAGCTGCCTGAGTCTGACATCGAACTGATGGAAGCGATTGGCCGTAAGCGTGGTGCACTTCGTGCCGGTGGTCATATCGACATTCACAAATGTTCAGAAATCCTGCTTCACGAATTGCGTAATGGCACTTTAGGTAAGGTAACGCTTGAGTTGCCAGAAATGATCACACAAGAGCTGATCGAAGTTGAAGAAGCGGCTGCGCTGAAAGCGGAACAACAGATTAAGAAAAAAGAAGAGCGTCGTAAGCGTTACCTGAAGAACAAGCGTTAATCGCGATTAGTTTTTATAATCTGCTTTAATTTCTGTTTACCACTCTTACACCAGCCTCTAGATATTCACGCTCTATCGATAATAGAGCGTGAATATTGCCCGCTACCGTTTGTTGATCTAGCTAACATACTGACAAATCTATAGAAATGGTCGTTTACAATCCCAAAGACTGTGACATACTACGCAAATTATTGTGTATCAATCTCGGCTAATTTCTCAATGCGCTCTTATTCTGGGTTCAAGAATCAAAGATTTAAAACCTATTTCGATAATGAAATTTATTTGCCGTACATAAATTTCATCTACATCCCTATCTCAATATTCTGTGCTTTTATCGTCACCGACTACATCCACTTTGGTAGCGAGTGCATTACGCCTATCATTTTCCGAGTCATACTTTTTTTATTGATGATGGCCGCCGCCAGATACTGTATTACAAACAAACCCAACGTTTTGGAACTCGTAGAAAGTGCCTTCCTTGTAATTAGCTCACTTTTCTTGGTCTATGTCGGTCGACTAGCCATCGAGCTGAACAACTTCGATTACCAAGGTGGCATCATTTTAGTGATGATCTACATTGGTACGTTTTCAAGATTGTCAGCCAGATACAGTATATCTACGCTGTCGTTTATCTTTTTGGCTTATCTCATCGGCCTTGCGCCACTGCTTTATGAAGCGGAGCCAGAGCATGAAATAGAAACAATTTCCGTTTATATCTCGGCTTACATCCTAATCTCAGCGGCCTGTGTTAGACGTGACCTGGAAGTACACAAACGTTTCGCTCAATCCGAGCAACTCCGCAAACAAGCGATTCAGCTTCGCAAGCAATCTAATATGTTCGAGGCCCTTTCCTATCAAGACGCACTAACGGGCTGCTACAACCGCCTTTATCTTCATCAGGTGATAGAACCGAGCATAGACCGTCAGCGATCCATTACATCGCTCATGATAGATATTGATCATTTCAAATCGATTAACGACACCTACGGCCATCAAATGGGTGACATGGTGATTAAAGAACTGGCCGATGAGATTCAAAAACGACTACCGACTAGCAGTAACTGCTTTCGATACGGCGGTGAAGAGTTTTTGGTGCTGGTCCAAGGAGAAACCGAGGCTTCAATTGAATCGCTGGTTAATGCCCTTTTAGAATCCCCTACTCGCCTTAGATTAGAAGTAACAATTTCAATCGGTGTGAAACATGCCCCTCAAGCCCTTGGTTCTGTCGAGCAGCTTATCGACGACGCTGACCAAGCACTCTACATTTCGAAAAAAGGCGGTAGGAATAAGATCACATGGTGTGATTAATCGCCCAATATTTCACGCATCTTTGCGAATCATTAAAACGACCACTAATTCAATCAAAAAAGCCCCGAGCAACTTAATACTCGGGGCTTTTGTCTTTGTTCTTCTGCTTTAAAATAGCTTCGTTAAGAACCTGCTACTCAGCAAAAAAAACAGTATTCAACAAGAATCGACTAAGAATACACAACGCTCGCTGTTTTCTGTTCAAGTTCAACGGGAGAGCTCCAAGAAATCACTTTTTCATTCACTTGGCTGCCACATGGTGCGTTCCAAACTTGCTCTAGTTCTTCTTTGCCACCAATCGCCTGATAAAAAGCAATCGCTTGGTGGTTCTCAGACATCACCTCTAGGTAAAGCCCTGAGTCCGAATAGTATTGCTGCAACCACTTCGACAATTCAGACAACAGACGCTTGCCTACACCTCGTCCACGATAATTATTATCTACATGTAACGCATCGATGAACGTACCACGCTCAAAGTTGTGATTACCGAACGCGCAGACAAAACCAACCAGTAAACCGCCTTCCTCAAGCAATAAAACATGTTGGTTGAAAGGAGGATTAATCAAACGAGTCTGCCAAATAACAGATCTGTCCTCCAAAACATCATGTTCTAGGTAATCATCAGCAAGAATGCCACGGTAATATAGCTTCCAGCTATCCGCGTGTAATTGGGCAATCCGCTCATAATCTTTATATTCAGCTACCTTAATTTCCATTTATTAGCCCTTAGTACTTCCATTTATGACTTGCTACTACATTTCACACTACCTTTATACAATATTTAAGCAAAACATACTAATACACGTTTACACTTTCAATATTGACTTACACGTGTACGCTGATATTCTAGCGCACAGATGTAAGCCCAATGGAAATTTGCTAATGAATAGTGCCGACAAACAATCTACAAAAAAGCCGCCATTAATCTGGCTCAATATTTTTGTGTTCTCTTTTAGTATGCTGCTTGCTGTTGTAGCGGCTCCCGTTTATGGCTACTTTTTTGGCTATGGCATGGAGCACTGGATATGGCTAGCAATCTGCTTTACGTTCTGTAACCTTTCAATCACGACAGGTTATCACCGCTTATGGTCACATAAAGCGTTTGAAGCGCATTCAAGCCTAAGATTCCTGTTTGCATTAGGTGGTGCATTTGCCCTGCAGAACAGCGCGCTACACTGGTCTTCTGATCACCGTGTTCACCACAAGCATGTCGATAACAACGACAAAGACCCATACTCTGCAAAACGTGGATTTTGGTACTCACACATTGGCTGGATGATTCGTAATTACAGCACCTCAATGTACGAAAACTACGAAAACTGCCGTGACCTTAAAAAAGATAAGATTGTTATGTGGCAGCACAAGCACTATGTTCTGTTAGCATTACTAATGAATTTCGGTGTTCCTATCGCTTTAGGCGTGATTTACGGTGACGTGATTGGCATGTTGTTAATCGTAGGTGCAGTTCGTTTGGTACTTAACCACCACACAACATTCTTTATTAACTCTCTTGCTCACATCTGGGGTAGCCAACCTTTTACTGACAAAAACACAGCGCGTGATAACGGTGTGTTAGCAGTACTCACTTTCGGCGAAGGCTACCACAACTTCCACCACATCTTTGAGAACGACTACCGTAACGGCATCTACTGGTGGCAATACGATCCAACAAAATGGTTGATTAAGAGTGCTTCGTTGATGGGACTGGCAAGTAAGCTTAAGAAAACCCCTCAAGCTCGTATTGAGAAAGCTGAAGCGTCAATGTTACTTAAACGCACCCAGCAAAAAATCATGCATCGTGCCGACAAGCAACAAATCGCAGAGAAGCTTCAACAAGAGTTTGATGCTCTAGTATCAAACATGAACGAATATTACGAAGTTAAAAAACAGCTACTTGAAAGCAAGCGCGAAGACGTTGTGAAGAAGTACGAACACTCTGTTCTTAAGGTTCGTTATCAGCAAATCAAAATGAATTTCGAACAACAGAAGAAAAATTGGGCAATGACGGTTGAGCAATACGCTTAAGGTAAAACAGTACGCTTAACACCCCAGTAACAACACAGTTTGATTCTTATTCAAAAGCCCTCATATTGCTATGAGGGCTTTTTTTAATAAGCATAACCTACTCGGCTCTGGCCCTATGCTCTCGAGTTTGAATTGTGGATGGTAAGAACCATAGTTATTGGATTTCAGAACTCTTTCTTCATTCTGAATTTATACTTATATTACTTAAACTTACCGAGTTTAAAGGAAGGAATTGAAAATGAGCAAACTGACTATTATTGCAACGATCGTCTCTAAAGAAGACAAAACTGAGCTTGTAAAAGCTGAGATGATTAAATTGATCGATAAAACCCGTGTTGAACACGGCTGTATTAACTACGATCTGCACCAAGATAACAGTAACCCTGCTCACTTCGTTTTTCATGAGAACTGGGAGTCTGAAGTTCATCTAGAGAAACACTTAGCGAGCCAACACATCGCTGACTACATGGCTGCGACTGAAGGTTGTATTGAAACCTTTGTGCTTAATAAAATGACGCACATTGCCTAACCAGTCACTCAGTACTAATTCAATAAAAAGCCCTGCTCTGATCGCAGGGTTTGTCTTTTCTACAAGCTTATATCTGCTCATTCTAATAATGAAAAAAACCGCCAGAGTAGCGGGTATGGTCAATAATCATGACTGTCAAAGACAGATAGGTAACAACCATCAATCCAATATTGAGTACCACTTTACAGTGGCACTCTGACATTTCTTTTGCTGATCGCTAGCACGGGGGCACTAGTTAAAAGCACGAGCCAAAATGCCATTCCCTTGATATTGGTAAACACTTGAATTACTACTTACAAAGACCGATTCTCCGGGCTTAAGAGAAACTGACCGCCCTTCTGAAGTGACGGTCGCCTCTCCTTCCACACAGAACAAGATCTCCGCGCTACGTAGATACTGTGACTTGCTCTCATCAGTCGCAGACAAGATATCAAAGCCAAAGTCATCCACTGGAATCGGATAACTCATCTTGCCCTCTTTCAATACAGGCTTAAGGCGGATATCTTCTGGCTTAATCGGCTCAAAGATTGTGTTGTCGATAAGCTCAGGGACATCGATATATTTGGGAGTGAGACCGGCACGCAGCACATTGTCTGAGTTTGCCATAATCTCTAAACCCGTACCTTGAACATAAGCATGTGGGGTTTCTGCGAACAGGAACATCGCTTCACCGGGCGCCAGCTCAACCGTGTTAAGCATTAATGGCGCAAATAAGCCAATATCACCTGGATAATGCTGTTTGAATTCGATGCTGTATTGAAGAGCTTCACGCCCCATGACCGTTTTGGCTGGTCGCGCATGTGCAGCATAAAGCTCATTAAGCGCAGACGCTTTGCGGTCACCTTCAAGAGACATAATGGCGCTAAAGAACGACTTCAAAGAATCACTGTCGGCATTGGCTTTTAGTACATTAAGCTCAATCGCTAACGAAGGAATATCCGCTTCTTCGAACAAGGCAATAATGTCGTCGATTGGACGAAAGCCATTCATCGCTTTGTAGAAGGTCAACGCATAAACCAACTCAGGTTTATGGTTTGGATCTTTGTAGTTGCGATTAGACGCATTCAAGGGGATACCAAGTGCATTCTCACGCTCAAAACCTAATTCTGATTTTCGCTTGTTCGGGTGAACCTGAATCGATAACGGTGTTTCAGCGGCCAACACCTTAAACAAGAAAGGCAATTCACCGAAACGAGCCGCCGTGTATCCGCCTAAGACATCGATTTTGTTTTCATCAATCATGTGAGAAAGCGATTCACCGGTATCGCCTACCTTTGAACAACCATTTGGATGAGCACCCATCCAAATTTCTGCTTGAGGTTCCTGGTTTGGGTTCACAATACCAAACAATTGGTTAATGGAGTCTTTGCTTCCCCATGCGTAGTTTTGAATAACGTTGTCGAGTTTAAATAGAGACATAATTACTTCTCATTAAAAATCTGGCTACCAAGCTTGAGCGTGGCGGCGATATTACGGGCAGTGCGAGTCAGGTTTTGATTCGCTTCTGATAAAACTTGGTCTAAAGACTGAGGTGAACGTACGGTTCCAAATAAGCTAGACATTGAGCCGTAAAGTTTTTCAACGTCTTGCCCCAAAGAGCCCGCAATTCCAATGGTTGGAATACTCAACTTTTGAGCTCGCTGAGCGATGCCGAAAGGTGTTTTACCTTGCAGGGTTTGGTTGTCCATCTACCCCTCTCCGGTCACGACCAGTGAAGCACCTTCAAGAACCTTATCTGCATCCAAGGCATCTAATACCATCTCAATACCCGCTTTAATTTGGATATTGAATGCAAGACTTAACCCCAGAGGTGTACCACCAGCAGCACCAAATCCAGCTGTGTCGCGATGATTAGTACCCGTATGTGCTTGAGCGATATCGGCAAAGTGCCCGATCGCAGTATCAAGTTGTTCAACTTGAGCTTTTGATGCGCCTTTTTGCGGACCAAACACAGTACTGGCTCCGCTTTCGCCACATAATGGATTATTCACATCACACGCGACCACGAACGTCACTTCTTTGCATCTAGGGTGCAGTCCTTCAAGATCGATGCTTGCTAACCGGCTTAATTCGGCGCCGCCACCAGATAGCTCGTTGCCTTGCTTGTCTAATAACTTGCCTCCCAACGCTTGTAAGATGCCAGCACCTGCATCATTGGTTGCGCTGCCGCCCAAACCAATAATGATTTGTTCAACACCTTGATCTAGTGCATCTTTGATCAATAGCCCAGTACCAAACGAAGATGCGGTTAACGGTGCTCTTTCTTCTACGGTTAATAGGTCTAAACCCGATGCTTGAGCAAATTCCACCAAGGCAGTTTTTACGTTGGCGCCATCAACAGTCTGTTCCAACGAAGCCCAATAAGCCGTACATTCACGCCCGATTGGATCCGTCGTGTGCAGCAGTTGCTTCTTACCATTGAGCGCCTCTAGCAACACGTCTACCGTGCCTTCTCCGCCATCGGCGAGTGGCATTTTCACAAACTCTGCGTAAGGGAAAACATCGGCAAATCCACGCTCAATGCAAGACGCAACTTGATGAGCGTCGAGTGATTCTTTAAATGAATCAGGGGCAATTACAATTTTCATTGTCGTTCACCATTCCCGCCCACCAAGGTGAGCGGGTTATCGAAATTAGAATTTGATTTGGAATGTTTTTGCTTGGCAAGGTGCTATCTGGCCGAACTCTTCAGATGCTACATCACCTTCGCGTACGCGCTCGTCCATGCTTGTCTCTTTCCAGCTTGAAACCGCTTGAGTAAAAGAGATTGAATCCGATACTGAACCCGATTCTGCCGGGTTGTAGACACGCATGATCAGTCCATCTTCGTCTTCCGCTTTCTTCAGCACACTCAACACCGCGCCTGATTGTTGCTTAGACAGAAGGCTAAAACTCATAGGTAGGTTCTGCTCACCCACGTTGAGCTTCATCGCGTTGTAAGGGATCTTGTTGTAGCATTCGATTTGAGTGACATTGTCACGTGCTTGCGCCATGATGTTCGCGTCAATATGGTTACCAGAGAAACCGCACAACGTGAATTCACACACTAACTTACCGCGCACTTGCGAATCTGGTGTCGGAATCTTGATGCCTGATGGACGGCCTGGGCGAAGCAATAGCTCTTCTTTACCCAACACGCCGATACCACGGAACAGTGTCAGTGCGAAGGTATCTCGGTTTTCGTCACCTTGAGATGCAATCACCTCAAATTCACGTAGACCATTCGACATAATCGCCATGCCCGCTTTGCCGTTTTCTAATGCAGCGAAGTTCATCAGTTGGTAAACCGGAACCGGTGCTTCTTTCCACTTCTCTTCTTCCCAAACCGCCATAGCAGGGTCATTGGTTGGTCGAGTAATACAACCGAACTGGTTGTCTGCAACCACAGTTTCAGAAACGAATGGCGTTGGTACTAAGACACGTACACGGTGGTCGTCGGCTTGGTTGTCTAGTTCCATACGTACTTCAATGCGGCGAGAACCTTGCTTCAATACCACTTGGCATTGCGCTTCAACGAATCCGTTTTGACCCGTGCGTTCTTCACGCTCTGCAAGGTTTGCAGGTACGTTCATTCGGAAAGCGATGTTCGCTACCGATTGGAAGCCTTGGTGGTCAATCGATGTTTCGACTGGGAACTCGTCTGAATACAGTAACCATTCTTGACGAGATGGAGAGTAATCGTACTCATCACCGTCATCAGAACCGTCTTCCAAACGAAGTACTTGGTCGAATACTTGCTCTGTCTCTTTATCGAAAATAATCAGAGTACCGTTGTCGTTTACATTGATTCGGTAGTACTCGTTCTCTAGTAAGTAGTCTTTTTGTTCTGCAACTTTTACTGCACCCTTCTCGTTACCTTGGATGTGTAACGTGGTGAAGCCCATCGCTGGCACAATGCGTTTGATTTGAATATCAAACTCCATGAACGGGTCGTAGTTACCGTAGTGAACGATTTGACGGTCTACTTTACCCGGGTCAATTTGGCGCTTGTCTTGGATGAAGTACTCAACTAGGTTTTCGTTTTCATCAAAGATAGAGAACTGTTGAGCACGGATAGTGATAGTGGTGTTAACCACTTCTTCACGCTCGTATGGAGAAAGGTTGAACATCGCCAGTTTGTCGCAACCTTCGCGATCTGGCATGTGGTCAACAATCTTACGCTTGTAGAAGTGAATCAGGTTGGTCGTCAGCAAGGATGTAACGGTTTAAGATTTCAGCGTGTACCTTGTCTGAACAACAGCAACCAATAGAGTCATGAGCGTGGTTCTTCATGCTCTCTTTCCACATTTTCTCAATCAAACCGTGGTGGTATTCAAAACCTAATGTCCAAGCGATAGACGCTAGCGGTTCTAAGATGTTTACAATCTTGTTTTCGATTTCTGCGTGGATCAGTTTGATGTCCATACGCGTAGAAGAGATCGTACGGTGAACACGCATGTATTTACCGTCGTTGAACTCGCCTTTGATTGTGTCGAGTTGGTCGCGCGCCGCTTCTACTTTCTCGAACACTTCTTCGTAACGGCTCATTGAGAATTCACGATCTGGGTAGATTTCGCGAAGCTTGTCCATTACTTCAAAGATGTCTTTTTGAATCGGCATTTGGTCGTGGCCGTTCGGTAGCAAGATATCTTTAGTCACCGATGGCTTTTCTAGCACTGGGAAGTACTTATCTAAACGAGCACGCAAGCCTTCTTCGTCTTGTGGAAGGTATTTACCAATCGCGTAACCCAGCGGAAGCACTTGTGCCGTTACTTCACTGCCGTCATTAGACTGCCATAAGAATTCTGTTTTGTTGGTGCCATGACGCTCTGAACAACCACGCCAGAACATTGCACGCGTGATGTCGAAGCCGTTGTAGATCATTGGCAGCTGTGAGCTCATGCTGAATGAATCTGGTAGGTAACCAATCTTCATTGCATCGCCAAACTTCATACAGTCACGAATACCATACATCATGTTGCGTACAATTGACTCACCAGAAACTTGCATTGTGTCGGCTTGAGAATACCAAGGGCCAATAATTAACTTGCCCGCTTCAACCAATGCTTTTACGCGCTCTGTGTTTTCTGGTTTGATTGCGAAGTAGTCTTCTAAAACGGCGGTTTGACCATCTAGAACGTAGTATTTGTATTCTGGATCGCTCTCCAGACGGTTCATGATTTCTTCCATGTTGTTCACAAGAAGAATACGAGACTCTTCTGTTGTGAAATACCATTCACGATCCCAGTGCATGTGAGGAGTAATGTGTACGCGTGATGTAGTCATAATCATTTACCTAAATGTGTCGCTTCGAGTAAAACTAAAGTTCGAACCCAAATACGACTAAATTAAATTTTTTCAAGGGGTTAAAATTGGCTGCCACTAAATTTAGGGTGCAGAAAACCACGCCCAGAATCTGTGTGAATAAAACCGTTAGGAGCACAGGTATTTAGGGCAGCCAGTTGTTTGTTATTTTTTATATATTGATTTCGCAGTGAGTTAGGAGCTAACTCAAAATTCAGTTAGTTCTGTGTTGCAGTACTTGCTTCAAATTTACCCTTTTTTACCGCGTGACCACGCCACATCAGAAGAGTAATGGTTGAAATCACTGTGCCGACAATCGCAGCACCGAACCAGATTGCAGCAGCAGAGAATGCGCCTAAACCAGAATCGTGTAACAAGAAAATAGAGAAGATACCTGCGCCCGGAGTGGATAGACCAATACCTGCCGCACCCACCATTGCACCTGTTACTACAGAGCCTAGTAAGAATGAGCCGATTACACGGATTGGATCTTCAATCGCCATTGGGATTGCACCTTCAGTAATACCCGCAAGACCAAGTAGCCATGTAGATTTACCGGTTTCAATCTCAAAGTCTTTGAATAAGCGTGGAGCAATCATGGTAGAAGCCGTTACCGTGAACGCCGATACCATTTTTACTGAGCCAAAGATTGCGTAAGGACCATAAACACCGTTTGCCATTGCACCTAAACAGAATGCGTAAGCAGCTTTGTTTACCGGACCACCTAGGTCGAATGATACAAACAGACCTAAAATTGCACCCAATAACAACGCATTGGTGCCTGACATACCGTTCAACCAGTCCGTTAAACCTTGGTTTAAGAACGCAACAGGTTTACCGATAACAAACAGCATCAAGCTACCCGCTACCAAAGTACCAATCACCGGGTAAAGGTAGAAAGTAAGGAAGCCGTTAAATGCAGGGCCTAAGCGAACATGCTCTTTCACCCAGCGCATCACGTAACCCGCAATCAAACCACCAACAACACCGCCTAGGAAACCTGAACCAATGATGTTTGCAGCAATACCCGCAGCAAAACCAGGACCAAGTGCCGGTTTGTCGGCTAATGAGTAAGCAGTGTAAGCTGCCAGTACTGGCACCACTAATGTACCTAATAGGCCGCCACCTAATTTACGATACATCCACAGCCAAGAATCTTTTGTTGCGTAAAGCTCTTGCAGGTCAAAAATTTGCGCAATAAGAACAGCAACCGCAAGAACAGTACCACCAGCAACGATAAGAGGAACTGCGTAAGAAATACCAGAAAGCAGCGCTTGTTTAAGCTCAGTTTTCAGTGGCAGTTTTTTCGGTTTGTCATCAGTAGCCACTGTACGCTCTGCACCGTTACCTTTTTTCGACTCTTCAATCGCTTCATTTAGAATGCGTTCACCGTGTTAAATCGGTTCTGCAACTGGCGTTTCAACACGAGGGATTCCGTTAAAACGATCCACTTCTTTAATCGCGACTTCAGCAGCAAAAACACACGCCACAGCATTGTTTAATTGCTCAGCCGTCAAACGATCTTCAATGCCATTTGCGCCCTGCTTTTCAACATGAACCTTGTAGCCAAGCTTTTTGCCCGCTTTTTCAAGGTATTCTGCAGCCATATAGGTGTGAGCAATGCCTGCAGGGCAAGCAGTAACACATACAATTGTCGGCGCATTTATATCTAAGTTGTCTTGTTTTTCTTCTTGCTGATTATCGCCATCAAGAAGCGCGAAGATTTCATCAGCGGTTGTTGCTTTTAATACTGCTTCACGAACATCGTCATCAACCAATGTGGTTGTCAGTTCGGTCAGCAGGTGCATGTGGGTAGAACCCGCTTCTGCATTTGGAATGGCAATTAGGAAGATAAGATTCACATCTTCGTCTTCATCTAGGCCTTTCCATTTCATGTCTTCTTTCAATGTTGCAACAGCGAAACCAGCTTCTTTAACCGCGTCAGTCTTGCCGTGCGGTACTGCTAGGCCTTCGCCAAGCGCTGTCGGGCCTTGCTCTTCACGAGCAAATACTGCATCAAGATATTCTTGTTTGTTGTGCAGTTTGCCTTGCTGATTCAGTTGGTCAGCAAGTGCGTAAATCGCTTCTTCTCGACTGCTAAACGTAGTTTGCAGATTTACGAGCGACTTATTCGTTAGAGTAGTAAGTTTCATAACCTTTGTCCCATAGTCACGGATTAGTACGACAGTCGTCCCTGTCGACGAGATGAATAATACAACCTCAAGACATTTAATCCGTGATCACGATCCATCAATACATATTTGCATTTAATTTGTATTTAAAATATATTGGTAAATCCTTTAAGAAAGCTTGTTATGTATCGTTTAATTTGTATTATATGTACTACAAAACGCCGATACGATGCTCACACTAACCTTTAAAGCAAAGCTTATATAGAGCAAATTTACGTATTTAAGGTACAGGTTGTTAATCAAAGTCTAGTTGTCCTAGCGCACAAATGAGGCAAAAATGGCAAGACTCCCTATGTATCGCCAAATCGCCGATGCAATAAGAGAAAAGATCAGTTCTGGAGAATATAAAGTTGGAGAAGCACTCCCAACGGAAGCGCAATTGCGTGAAGTATTCTCGGTAAGCCGCGTAACGGTTAGGCAAGCACTGAAACTACTGATCGAAAACGATGAGCTTGAAAGCGTTCAAGGCAGCGGCACTTACGTAAAAGAGAACAAGATCAATTACGACATCTACAAACAGTCGAGCTTTCAAGAAAAGTGGGCGCATTTGGATGTGGTTACACACAGTGAAGTTCTGGCCTTCGAAATGAAGCCGTGTTCTTTGGCGATGTCTGAACATTTAGATATCAAAGAAGGCGAATTGGTTTTCTACGTAAAACGTGTTCGTTTCATAGACAACAATCCAATCACGGTTGAAGAAACTTGGTTACCTGTTGCTCTATTCCCAGATCTCACCTATCAAGTGATGCAGACATCAAAATACGACTTTATTGAGAACACCAAAGGCATGGTGATTGATCGAAGTGAGCAGGAATTGGTACCGATTCTTCCGCCTGAAGACGTTGCTAAACAGTTAGGTATTGACCCTGCTCAACCGATTATTGAAAAACGTACTCGTGGTTACCTAGCTAACAACACAGTATTTGAATACAGCCGCAACTACTTCACATCTAACGATTACCGATTCACTTTGGTCGCCAGACGCCAAAGATCAGGCTGAATCTAGCACCGCATATAGCCAACACAGAGGACGCCTGTTCTCTGTATTGGTGCGCATTCCCTACTCATCACACTGCTTTCAACCACTCCAAATATTCCTAAACCGATATCAAATAACCTCACGAAAGATCATTCACCTTCATTTAAATACTGTTCGCGCGCTTTGACCATAAACTAAGCGCCAAATTACAAGAACAACAGTCGACAGGAATGTAGATGAATACCAAACAACTTGAGGACGCTGTAAGTGAAGTGAGCTTATTCAATCAGCACCTCCACTTAATCCAATCCGTGCATACCATTCCGACCCCAAAAATGAATTGGGAGTCGATTGCGATGGAACCTGCGCCGACAATGCCAACGGTTCGATTCGATCACTGTCTACTCATCAGACTAACACTTAGTTCGTCGTGTTAAATCACTTTATATACAAAACCATTATGTCGAAACACACTATCTCACGAACATCGCACCCATTAGCAAATACAATTTCATACACACGATTCCTACCAAAGCTACCTTTAGTTCTAATCGCTTTCTCTATGCCCCTATTCGCAGAAGAAGTTGAAGAAGTGGTACTCGAGGACGAAGTCGTATTAAATGAAGGTTCTGAGTTAAACGAAGAAGCTGAAGAATCGCCTTATTATAACTTGTGTTTTAGCGCTTACTTATGGGAAGTAAGTAGGCGTTAAACATAAGTAATCTTTAAACATAAGTAGGCTTCAAAGCTAAGATTCTCACCTCTTTACCCCGATAAATACCCACTTCGTTACACGTTTCCTTCCAAAGTACAAAAAACACTCACGATTTATAAACGAAACCTCCATATGCAACTAGAACAACCAAAGGTGATCCAAGTTATATTCTAACGAGCCGCAAAATTTGTTTATTAACATCTAAACAACAGTAGTTAATCACGATTTACAACCACAATTAACATCGAAAAAATGTTTGTCTTAGATCATATCAACCTCAACTATGCCTCGTGCCACAGTGCAGTTTTCTGTACATTCATTGTCATATTCTGAAACACTTTCTTATATTTTTTAAACTTTGTGGAGATTTCTATGTTAGAGCTCTTGATCGGATTAGTGATTACTATCGCTGTTGGTTACTTTATTGTGAAAGGCTATAAAGCGGCAGGTGTATTACTGACAGCTGGCCTTGCCCTACTTCTTATTACTGGCCTTATAGGTCACACAGTCTTACCCGCTAAGGTCGCTTCAACAGGTAACATGGTTACCGACTCACTAGAATTCGTTAAGTACATGCTTCAGTACCGTGGAGGCGGCCTAGGCATGCAAATCATGCTTCTTTGTGGCTTTGCTTCTTACATGACGCATATCGGCGCAAACAATGTGGTCGTAAAACAATTCTCTAAACCGCTTGCTGCTATCAAATCTCCATACGTACTTCTTGTTGCGGCTTACATCGTAGCGTGTCTAATGTCTCTAGCAGTAAGTTCTGCAACAGGCCTTGGCGTGCTATTGATGGCGACCCTATTCCCAATGATGACGGCAATGGGTATTTCTCGTCCAGCAGCGGTGGCGGTTTGTGCATCACCTGCAGCCATCATTCTTTCACCAACGTCGGGTGATGTGGTTATCGCAGCAGAAAAATCAGGTATGTCTCTTGATGTGTTTGCTGTTCAAACGGTACTGCCTGTTTCTATCTGTGCGATCATCGTGATGGCGGGTGCGGCTTTCTTCTGGAACAAATACCTAGATAAGAAAGAAAACACACCAATGGAAAAAGTAGACGTTTCTGAAATCGAAACAACGGCGCCGGCTTTCTACGCTGCACTTCCATTCCTACCTATCATCGGCGTTTTCCTATTCAACGGTCGTACGATTCCAGGGCTTTCACTTGATATCTACACTATTGTGGTAGGTTCTATCTTCGTAGGCGCAGTTATCGATTACGTTGTTAAGAAGTTTGACGGCGAGAAAACACTAGAAGATCTAGACTCTTGCTACCAAGGCATGGCTGACGCGTTCAAAGGCGTGGTAATGCTGTTGGTTGCGGCGGGCGTATTTGCTCAAGGTCTAATGTCTATCGGTGCAATTGATAACCTAATCGGTCTTGCCGAATCTGCAGGCGCAGGCGGCATCGCATTGATGCTTATCCTCACAGGTCTAACGGTTGCTGCGGCAATTGCGACAGGTTCAGGTAATGCACCTTTCTATGCATTCGTAGAACTGGCTCCATCATTAGCGGCGAAAATGGGCTTGAACCCAGCGTTCCTAATCATCCCAATGCTTCAAGCATCGAACCTAGGTCGTACAATTTCACCAGTATCTGGCGTAATCGTAGCGACTTCTGGTATGGGTAAAATCAGCCCATTTGAAGTCGTAAAACGTACGTCTGTACCCGTAATCTGTGGTCTTATTACGGTTATCTTCGGTACGCTTGTATTGGTTCCAATGTCGGCGTAAGCCTTAAGTTTCTAATCTCAAAGAACGAAGAACAAACGAACACCAATACTGAATATAAAATGCGTAAACAAAAAGGCGCTGAACTTAATAAGTTCAGCGCCTTTTTTAATGTCACTTTCTCAACATCGTTAAAACTATCGAGACATGTACAAAATGTATAAACAGTCAGGCTTGAAATAGTGTTATCTCAAAGGACCAAGCCCTACTTCATTTCACCATAGCGTTCTAGATACAGAACCGTTGCAGCGGTACGGGAAGGCACTTGCAGCTTTTTCAACAAGCTTTTCATATGTACCTTAACTGTCGATTCAGAAATAAACAGGTGATCGGCGATCTGCTTATTACGGTAACCTTTCGCGACTTCTTGAAGGATCTGCATTTCACGTTCAGTCAGTTGTTCGAAGATATCATTGCGGCTTCCAGCATCATTTAGGTAACGAGCAACCACACTGCTGTAAGCCTTGTCACCGCTGTGTGCTTGCTTAAGCAGTTCAATTAACTCATCGGGTTCAGTGTCTTTCAACAAGTAGCCATCAGCGCCTGCTTTTACAATCGCTTCAATGTCTGCAGGGCTATCAGAAACCGTTAGAATAACAATGTTTGCGCTAGAACCGTCAGTGCGAAGTGCTTTCAAGGTATCTAAACCAGACATGCCCTTCATATTGAGATCCAAAAGGATCAAATCAGGTTCTTCTTCATGAGCAAGAGCAACCGCTTCAGTGCCGTTACTTGCTTCTGCAATCACTTCGAATTCGTCTTCAAAGCTCAGTAATTGGCTTATACCTCTGCGCATCAATGGATGATCATCAACCAGCATTACTTTACAAATCGTCAACTTTAACTTCCTTCAAACTTTTATATTTCAATATGACTGTACAGCCTTCACCTTGCGCCGCTTCAATCGTCAAGTCGCCATTCAGTCTTGCCGCACGCTCCTGCATAATGCTCATCCCGTAGTGGTTCACCTTGGAACTACTTGAGTCAAAGCCATCTCCATTATCTTTTATCACGACTAATACTTCACCGTCCTCATCGATACAGCATACATCTATCAAGTCGGCATTGGCGTGTTTTATTGCATTTATTGTTGCTTCACGAATCAATTGAAGCAAGTGAACCTGACTATGCGCATCAAGCTCGATCGATGAGAGATTATTAGTGAGGTTAATCTTCGCATCGGTTCTCTCGCTGAGCGCCTCAAGCATGGTACTTAAGGCGTCTCCAAAGTTGCCCTCTTTAATGGTCAACCTAAATGTGGTGAGTAGCTCTCTTAACTGGGTATAAGCGTCGGCTAAGCCGTTTCCGATCTCAGACGCGATTTGTTCAGATTGCTCTCGGTGCTGTTGCTCTGGCAGTTTGCCAATCACACGCTTTAATAGTGTAACTTGAATTTTCAAGTACGACAGTGATTGAGCCAATGAATCGTGGAGTTCACGTGCAATCGTGGCACGCTCTTCCATGATAATAAGCTGTTCAGCTTTCTTTTGAGCACGATTGTAGTAGATCGCTCTCGATAGCAGTTGAATGAAGCTTTCGATCAGAGCTTTAGTTGAGTGCCCGTGGTGATATGAACAGTATAAATAGCCGAGAATAAGTTCGTTATCGTCGAGTTTCATCTCAAACTTTTCGTAGTCTAAATTCGAATCGTAACCTTCATCCATAATCAATGAACGGCCTGAGTTATCGACAATCTCGAGCCTCAGTGATCCAATCCCTTCCAAGCTCACGAGATGCTGCAAGATAGCTCGGAAGTTTTCAGGAGCAATACGCGTCACCGTGAGCTCTTGTGACGAGTTATAAAGTGCCTGCAGCGACTGGTTCGCATTTTGCAGCTCAATCGTCTTTGCATCCACCACATCTTCAAGGTTTCGATAAAGCACGCCTAAATCTTTGGCCATCGAGTTGAAGGTTTTGGTCAAAATGCCCATTTCGTTGTTACTGGTCACCTTGAGTTCTACCTCGAAGTCGCTGTTTTTGATTCTTTGGCTCGCACCGACAAGAGCATGTAGCGGTTTAACAACCTGTTTACGTACAAAGTGAACAACAAAAAGAGATATGACCAGAATCCCACCAAGGCCGATACCACCAGCCCACGATAACTTTATTAACTTGTCTTCAGAGAACTCTTGCAGCTTATAAACGAAGCCATCGATTTCAGCCACGAAGTTTTTAACCAACACGAGATAGTGATCGCGCTCTTCGCTATTCAAGACCTGTTTTAGCTCATGCCAACGGCCGATAATTAAATAGTAATCTTCTGTGATGTCTGTCGGAACATTCCAACTGACCAAATTAGTCATGGATGGCGAGTAAAGAGAACTTTCGAATTCACGAATATGAGATTCATAATCGACAGATTCTATTTGAATATCATGGGCTAAACGGTAGCTTTGCATTCGCATTGAACCGGCCACGTTAACCGCTTCCGCATCATTCAAACTTGAAGCCAAAGTAAAGATGGCAAAGCCAGTCGTAGCAACCGACAACAGCAGTATAGAGAGCAAAGATTTTGCTATCGTACTTGTTACAGATGAAACCGGTTTTATAAGCAAAAGTGCCTTCCTATTGATAAATGACTTGCCAGCGATATCGTATTGTCACACATCAAAAATCATAGCTCCATTCAATATGTGATCACTCGCTCCGTAATTTATTGATCTAAGACAATATATGCCCCCAATTAGCCCTTAGGGGGTATTTATACAATTGTTTCTAAAACTACACTACTTGTGAGGACTCATTACAAGATATTAATAGAATAATGACCTACGATTACAACATCTTAGTAACATCTATAGGTATCTAGTGGTAGATCTATCAAAACGCCGTCTTTTTTCAAGACGAAAAGTTGACTCAAGCCAGATTCGTTTGCCTTGGATTGACAGCCTAGAAAGCTTTACAGATGACTGTACTCGCTGCGGTAAATGCATCGAGAGTTGTGAGACTAAGATAATCATTGTAGGCGATGGTGGTTTTCCCACTGTAGATTTCTCTATTGATGAGTGTACGTTCTGCTATCAATGTGCAGATGTTTGTCCCGAACCCATTTTTAAGCCAAAGCAAGGAGAGCCTTGGCAAGCAAAAGCACAAATCTCTGATAAGTGTTTAGCGCAACAAAATGTTGAATGCCGAAGCTGTGGTGACATGTGTGAACCTATGGCCATTCAATTTGAACTTAGAGCAGGCAGTGTTGCTCTACCAAAAATCGAGTTAGATGAGTGTAGCGGTTGTGGGGCCTGCGTAGCAATTTGCCCTACTTCGGCTATTCTTGTGAGTAATGCATAAAACAAAAATAACGAGAGCAATTTATGGCACTAAATGAAGTGCATATATCAAGTTTAGTCGTGCATGTGAGCCCTGAGCATCTAAATGAGATCAAAGCGGAGATCGATCAATTCGATAACGCTGAAATCTACGGAGATAGCCCTGAAGGCAAAATCATCGTGGTCCTAGAAACTGAAAACCAAGGTTTTGTAACGGACACCATCGAAGCAATAAACAACATTAAGAACGTTTTGGGGACAGCTTTGGTTTATCACCAAATCGAAACTGGACTCGACGAAACGGATTTAGAAACTGGAAGTAACAATTCTCAACTTGAGGGTGAAGTATGAAAATGACAAGACGTGCGTTTGTGAAAGCAAACGCAGCTGCATCAGCGGCAGCCGTTGCAGGTGTAACTCTACCGGCAACAGCAACCAACTTGATTGCTAGCTCTGATCAAACAAAAATCACGTGGGATAAAGCGCCTTGTCGTTTTTGTGGTACGGGCTGTTCAGTACTAGTAGGTACTCAAAACGGTAAAGTGGTTGCGACTCAAGGCGATCCAGAAGCTCCTGTAAACAAAGGCCTTAACTGTATCAAAGGCTACTTCCTTTCAAAAATCATGTACGGCAAAGACCGTCTAGAACAACCTCTTCTTCGTATGAAAGATGGTGAGTTCCATAAAGATGGTGATTTCGCACCCGTATCTTGGGACAAAGCGTTCGACGTGATGGCTGAGAAATGGAAAGCTTCACTGAAGAAGAACGGTCCAACAGGTGTTGGTATGTTCGGTTCAGGTCAATGGACAGTAATGGAAGGCTACGCAGCCGTTAAGATGATGAAAGCGGGTTTCCGTTCAAACAACATAGATCCAAACGCTCGTCACTGTATGGCTTCTGCTGTAGTAGGCTTCATGCGCACTTTCGGTATTGATGAGCCAATGGGTTGTTACGATGACTTTGAACACGCAGACGCATTCGTACTGTGGGGTTCAAACATGGCAGAAATGCACCCAGTACTATGGACTCGTATTACAGACCGTCGTCTAAGCCACCCACACGTTAAAGTAAACGTACTGTCTACTTACTACCACCGTTCTTTCGAGCTTGCAGACACGGGTTACATCTTCGAACCTCAATCAGATCTAGCAATTGCTAACTTCATTGCTAACTACATCATTCAAAACGATGCCGTTAACTGGGACTTCGTGAACAAGCACACGAACTTCAAGCAAGCAACGACAGACATCGGTTACGGTCTGCGTGACGATGATCCACTACAGAAAGCAGCCGCAAACCCTAACTCAGGCGAAATGACTGCTATCTCTTTCGAAGACTACAAAGCGTCTGTTGCTGAATACACAGTTGAGAAAGCGTCTGAAATGTCAGGTGTATCTCAAGAAGACCTTATCAAGCTGGCTAAGCAATATGCCGATCCAAACATCAAAGTAATGTCACTTTGGACTATGGGTATGAACCAACATACTCGTGGCGTATGGATGAACAGCCTTGTGTACAACATCCACCTTCTTACAGGTAAGATTTCTACTCCAGGTAACAGCCCATTCTCACTAACTGGCCAACCGTCAGCGTGTGGTACAGCGCGTGAAGTTGGTACATTCGCTCACCGTTTACCTGCCGATATGGTGGTTGCTAACCCTAAACACCGTAAAATTGCAGAAGATATCTGGAAACTTCCAGAAGGCACCATTCCACCGGTACCCGGCGCTCACGCTGTTCTTCAAGACCGTATGTTGAAAGACGGTAAAATCAACGCTTACTGGGTAATGTGTAACAACAACATGCAAGCGGGTCCAAACATCAACACTGAACGTCTGCCAGGTTACCGTAACCCAGATAACTTCATTGTATGTTCTGACCCGTACCCAACGGCAACAGCTCAAGCGGCTGACCTCATCCTTCCAACAGCAATGTGGATTGAGAAAGAAGGCGCTTACGGTAACGCAGAGCGTCGTACACAAGCATGGTACCAACAAGTGAAAACTGTAGGTGAAGCTAAGTCTGACCTATGGCAAATCATGGAATTCTCTAAGCGCTTCACTATTGAAGAAGTTTGGGGTGAAGAACTGGTTGCGAAAATGCCTGAGTACCGTGGCAAAACCATGTACGACGTGCTTTACAAAAACGGCAACGTTGATGCATTCCCACTGTCTGAAGCTCAAGAGCTTAACGACGATGCACAAGCTCAAGGTTTCTACGTTCAAAAAGGTCTATTCGAAGAATACGCAGCCTTTGGTCGCGGCCACGGTCACGATTTAGCACCATACGATCGCTACCACCAAGTTCGTGGTCTACGTTGGCCTGTTGTTGACGGTAAAGAGACACTATGGCGCTTTAAAGAAGGTTCAGATCCATATGCTAAGAAAGGTTCTGATTGGGACTTCTACGGCAAACCAGATGGTAAAGCACTGATCATCAATGCACCATACGAAGCGCCACCTGAAGTACCAAACGATGAATACGATATGTGGCTATGTACAGGTCGTGTTCTTGAGCACTGGCACACAGGTACTATGACTCGTCGTGTACCAGAACTTTACAAAGCAGTACCGGATGCACTTTGTTACATCCACCCTGCTGATGCTAAAGCTCGTGGTCTTCGCCGTGGTGATGAAGTTCTTATCGAAAACAAACGTGGTGAAGTACGCGTTCGTGTTGAAACTCGTGGTCGTAACCGTCCACCACAAGGCTTGGTATTCGTACCATTCTTTGATGCAAGAATTCTGATCAACAAGTTGATCTTGGATGCAACGGATCCTCTGTCTAAACAGACGGATTACAAGAAGTGTCCAGTTAAGATCACTAAGGTCGCTTAAGGACAATATGTTCTTACCACTTAGCTCGTAGATCTGACGTTTTTAATATTGCGACTGCTTTTTTCGTTACTTTTTGAAAGAAGTAGTCCACTCAAAGAATTAGCCTTTAGGCGGAGAAATTAACCATGAAAAAACTGATTACTGCCCTACTATCAGCTGGTCTTTTGCTAGCTGGTGCAGTTCAAGCTGAAGCTGAACTGGATAACCCAGGCGGCATTGGTGGCGTAGAATCTCTACGTGGTGCAAGTGAACTTGAAGCAACTCGCGCAGCAGATGACTTCAAAAAGTTCCCTCGTGACCAAGTACTTGAGAGTGACTACGTATACCAACCACCTCTAGTGCCTCATACTATTCGTAGCTATGAAGTTTCTCTTAACGCTAACAAGTGTCTTTCTTGCCACAGCTGGAAAAACGCAAAAGAAATGGGTGCTACTAAAGTGAGTGTAACTCACTACATGAACCGTGAAGATGCGGTACTTGCAGACGTATCACCTCGTCGTTACTTCTGTCTACAGTGTCACGTACCTCAAGCTAATGCTAAGCCACTAGTTGAGAACGAGTTCAAACCTGTAGATTCACTGCGTTAATCGTAGCCGGACTGTAAGAGAGGCTATATATGATAAAATTACTTAAAGCGTTTTGGAAAAGACTTGCGACACCAAGCAAAGCAGCCGTAGGCGTTGTTTTGTTCTTGGGTTTCTCGGGTGGTCTTTTGTTCTGGGGTGCATTCAACACGGGTATGGAGGCAACCAACACGGAAGAATTCTGTTCTGGCTGTCACGCACCTATCGTTGCTGAAATCCAAGAGACAATTCACTACTCTAACCGTTCTGGTGTTCGTGCTATCTGTTCAGACTGTCACGTTCCTCATGAATGGACAGATAAAATTGTTCGTAAGGTTCAAGCATCTAAAGAGCTATACGCACACTTTATTGCGAAAACCATCAATACTGAAGAAAAGTTCAAAGCACGTCGTGCTCACCTAGCGGAACGCGAATGGGCTCGATTGAAGAAGAACGATTCACTTGAGTGTCGTAACTGTCACCAGTTCGATTACATGGACTTCTCAGAGCAGAGCCCCCGTAGTGCGAAACAACACTCGACTGCGCTAGCTTCTGGTGAAAAAACGTGTGTAGACTGTCACAAAGGTATTGCACACAAACTACCAGACATGCACGGCGTTGAAGGCTGGCAATAAGGAGCGTTTGAATGAGTACTTTAGAAAGCGTAATTTGGCACATCCTAGGTTACAGCGCTATGCCAGTTATCATTCTTGGTGGCTTTGCAGGTGTTGCAGCCGTATCTCTTTGGATTTTATCTATGGGTAAAGACAAAGAAATCGATTAACAATCGAGATTCCATCAACTTCTACCAGATAATTCTGATATGAGTTGATACGAAAAAGCCACTGATTTCAGTGGCTTTTTTATTATCTGACGTTGTGTATCTTTATAATTGAATGTGACTTAACGCCCTAAGCTTCGTTTTCTGGCGCTTCTTTCTCTGCGGTCTCTTTATCAACCTGCTCTTGATCGACAATCGGCAGCACCTGTTTTACATAGTTGCCTGGCGCTTTGCCAATCACAGGATTAAGCTCTGAGCCTTGATTGAAAGGTTCGATTTTTTCGTCAGTTTCAAAACCTTGTAGCCACTGATTCCAGTGTGTCCACCAAGACCCCTCATTATGAGTCGCATTAGTTAGCCACTCATCCGCCGAGTCGTCTAGGTTGTCATTCAGCCAGAACCCGTACTTCTTCTTATCTGGATGGTTAACAATACCCGCGATATGACCAGATTCACCAAGCACGAACGTCTTGTTGCCACCGGTATTCAAGGCACCACGGTAAGTCCCCTGCCAAAGCGCGATATGATCTTCTTTCGCTGAAATGAAGTAGCTTGGTATTTTTATCTTATTGAGATCAATCCAGACACCGCCTACTTTCACGCCTTTGTCTTGAACAAGTTTATTCTCAAGGTAAAGCTCACGCAGCAAGAAATTATGGCATTTAGCTGCAACGTTAGTGCTGTCACTGTTCCAGTACAACAGATCAAACTCCATTGGGCTGCTGCCTTTTAGGTAGTTATCAATGTAGTAGTTCCAATACAGGCTGTTTTCACGAAGCAAACTGAATGTCACGCTTAATGAACGACCATCCATGAATCCTTTAGCATCGTTCTGTTTCTCAATGGCGTTAATGATCGTTTCATTGATATATGCGCCAACCTCTCCCGGCTGAGAGAAGTCTAATAGAGTCGTAAAAAAGGTCGCAGTTTTAATGCGTTTCTTCATTCTTTTAGCAGCATAGTAAGCGACCGTTGAAGCGAGAACAGTACCACCAATGCAGTAACCTGCAGCATTGATTTGCTCTTTACCCGTGATATCTTCAATTGCCGTCACGGCTTTCGCTACGCCTTCCGTGACATAGTCACCGAACTCTAAGTCTTTTTGCGCTTCACCTGGGTTGCGCCAAGACATCATGAAGACGCTGTGCCCTTGCTCAAGCAACCAACGAACCATTGAGTTCTTTTCACGAAGGTCGAGAATGTAGTACTTATTGATGAATGGAGGAACGATCAACAAAGGCGTGGCGTTCACCTGAGGTGTTTTTGGGTAGTATTGAATAAGCTCGAACAGATCATTTTGAAAAACGACATCACCTTCCGTGTTCGCAACATCAACACCTAATCGGAAGGCATTATTGTTGGTCATACGGATCTTGAGGATATCCGCGCTCGCTTCAACGTCAGCTTGTAGCTGCTCTAGCCCATCTAGCAAGTTCTCACCATTGCGCTCAAGCGTTAGCTTCATCAACTCTGGGTTAGTCGCAATGAAGTTATTAGGAGAAAGAGCATTGATAGCCTGACGTGAAAAGAACGCCACACGTTCCTTGGTTTTCTCGTCTATGCCTTCGATTGAATTAATGGTGTCTATATAGCTTTTGCTGAATAACAAATAAGACTGCTTGATAAAGCTGTAAAACGGGTCATTTTTCCACGCTTCATCAATAAAGCGTTTATCACTGCGCTCTTCAGTAATGACGCTTTCGGTATTACCCATCAGTGCGGCATTTTGCCAAATCTTAAGTTGCTGTTCCCACCACTGGGATTGTAACTGAAGGAGAACGGCGGGTTGGTTAGCGGCTTGCTCGAAGATTTTTGACGCATCATCAAAATTCAACTCTTGCATCGCTTGATTTAGGGGAGATTGCGCGGCTTCCTTGTTTTGTTCAAAGTTTTCCCACCATTGCTGGTTTGTTTGTTGAAGTTTAACAAGGTAGTCCGAAAAGAAGTGTTGAAACATAACATGACTCCAATAATCGGAAAATCGCCACCGAGCCTCACAGTAAACACTGTGCTGACTCGATGGCGATTTTATTTATGCAGGTGTAACTGTTTTCAAGTTTTCAGTTGTTAGTGTTTCAACATCTTCTTTGAACTCTTTTGCAGCAGCTTGCATTTTTGAGCTATCACTCATCATCTGTTGAGACAATTGAGTTAGCGCTGCTAGTTGCTGGCTGTTGAACGCCGTTAGGCTAGTCACGTCTTTGATTTCAGTCACTGCTTTCATTTGCGCAAGACCCATGTTCGTGTAAGTCTGCATTGCATTCATTTGCAGTTCTGTCATCGTTTGGACGTTCTTTGCAACCAACTTGTTGAACTTTAAGTACGGTTCAAATTGCTTTTCAGTTTGGTCAGTAATTGTTTTGAAAATATCCGTGTACATAAGTAACTCCTGATGAATACATAGTTTAATAAATTTGTGTCACTATCGTTTCAGCCAACGCTCATCGATTAACTCGCGATGCTTTGAAAAGCTGATCCGATATTTAAGCTTGCTACCGATATATCAGGCTCTAACCTTCAATACCTTTTAGCAAAACAGCGGTTCCCATTCCCCCACCCACACAGAGTGAAGCAACGCCATAAGTCGTTTTCTGTTCAAGCATTTCATGGATGAGTGAAACAATAATTCGATTGCCTGAAGCACCTAAAGGATGGCCAAGCGCGATTGCACCACCATTCACATTGACCTTTGGCTTGAACTCATCAAGCGGTAAGTCATGCTGCTCTGACAATTGGTACATTACGCCAAGAGCTTGTGCTGCAAACGCTTCATTCAATTCAAACAAATCTACTTCTTCTAGAGTGAGATTCGCCTTATCAAGCGTTTTAGAAACGGCTTCTACTGGGCCTAAACCCATAATCTTTGGATCTAATCCAGACTGTGCGTAGCTCGTTAGCTCTACCAGTGGTGTCAGTCCGTATTTCGCTACTGCACTCTCTGAGGCTAAGATGATTGCACTCGCGCCATCATTGATGCCCGAAGCGTTACCTGCCGTAACAGACCCTTCACGGTCAAAAGCTGGACGAAGCTTTTGCAGACCTTCGAATGTCGCGTCTGACTTCGGATACTCATCGGTATCAAAAGTGACGGTTTGTCTGCGCTGCTTAACTTCTACAGGCACGATTTGCTCGTTAAACTTACCCGCCTCAATCGCAGCAACGGCTTTTTGTTGGCTTTCTAAGGCATAGTTATCTTGAGCTAGGCGCGAAATATTCAACGTGTTCGCGATATTTTCAGCGGTCATGCCCATGTGGTAGTGATTAAACGCATCGGTTAAGCCATCACCAACCAGTAAGTCTTTCATTGAGATGTCACCCATTTTGTGACCATTACGAACGCTCGCTGGTACCACAAAAGGAATTTGTGACATCACTTCAACGCCAGCAGCAATAACCACTTCAGCATCTTGTGCTTTGATGTGCGCCGCTGCGTCCATCACTGATTTCATTCCGCTGCCGCAAATCATGTTCACGCCGTATGCTGGTGTTTCCTCAGGAAGCCCTGCATAGATGGAAGCCTGACGAGCAACCCCCATGCCTTGACCTGCCGAAATCACGTTGCCGACGATTACTTCATCAATCGCATCTAACGAAAGATCGACAGACTCAAGTGCACCTTTGATCGCAACGCCAGCCAGTTCACCCGCAGATACGTTTTTTAGCGACCCGGTAAATGCACCAATAGGAGTGCGCTTAGCCGCAACAATAAATACTTTTTCCATCATTCCAACCCCTTCAGTTTCGCCAATTACTGCATGTACAAGCCGCCATTCACAGACAATGTTTCGCCTGTAATGTACGCGCCAGATTCACTCGCTAAAAAGCCCACTGCGTCTGCAATTTCAACAGGTGTTGCTAAGCGTTTCATCGGAATTTGGTTCTTGATTGAATCCAGTACTTCAGGCTTCATTTGCTCAACCATAGGAGTTGCTGTGTAGCCAGGGGCAATCACGTTCACGGTTACGCCGCTACGAGCGCCTTCTGCAGCCAAAGCTTTAGAAAAACCAATCATTCCAGCTTTCGCTGCTGAGTAGTTAGTCTGTCCAAATTGACCTTTAAGACCATTGACGGAAGAGATGTTGATGACACGGCAGTTACCTTTCTCACACATAGGAGCGAACAAAGGTTGAGTCACGTTGAACAGACTGTTTAGGTTTGTTTCAATCACGTCTTTCCACGCTTCGGCATCCATCTTTTTAAAGACGCTATCACGTGTAATACCTGCGTTATTGACTAGTACATCCACCGTGCCTTCTTCTTCTAACAACTTGCTTAAGCTCAGCGCACATTCCGCAGTATTGGTAACATCTAATTCAAACAATCTCACTTGATCTTCGGTGAATTGTTTTTCGTTAAACCAATCCAAGGCACATTGGTAATTTCCAGTAAAATAAGTCGCGATAACACGATAGCCGTCTGCAACTAATTTAGAGGAAATTGCTGAGCCGATACCGCCTTTTGACCCTGTAATTAAAGCAAGCTTTTTCATTAATGGTTCCATCCCTTACAAGCAATTAAATAACAATGATGTTAATAAGATAATGTCTTAGTTGATAATTAAACTTTACGTTTTTCTTTAATTAAACCCTACAACTCAAAATCAAAAATTATTATTACAAATATAAAATATTTTCGTATTATGATTAAAAACTAGACTTGCATCCCAAAACCAATGAAATGTTACGAATATGTAAACCAACACAAGGCTCTGATATTAATAAGGTTTATTTAATTTTACTTTTATCACCAAGCAGGTAAGCCTTTGTAAATACGAGATAAATCTATATCTCTCAGCTTGTTTCAAGAATAATGCAATGTGGGAGTTTGAAATGATTGATCACGAGAATAATAGCAAAATTCTTATTAGCTATTATTAAATGGTTCCTAATAATTCTATATAAGCTTCAATATAATTAACGTTCTAAATGGGGAAGATGAGCATTATGAATAGACAAAAAAAGCCCACTCAATCTATGAGTGGGCTTAAGTAAATAGCATTAATAAATAGAGCGTGGGATCTTACTTCGTAAATATTTCATTTGTATTTACATCAAGATAAATTTTGTTTTCAAGGGACAACCCACCACAATAAATAAAATAGACATCTCTGTGACTGTACTTAACAGATTTCACCCATCCGCCTAATTCTTCAAAATCACTTGGGGCACACTCCCCCTCAGAGATCAGTTTAGCCACCGAATTACGGAATTTTTCTTGATGGATCTTGAGGTCATCAGACTTAACCAAATAGGAATCCAATATCTCTTTGCTTTCTTTTTCCGAAATAATGACTTCATCATTCGATAAGCCTGACATAGAGACCCATTCCGCCGTCTGTGGGCCGCCTTCTTTAAGGACTATATAGTCTGAGATACGTGCCCATTCGCCTTGTTTCTCGAGTACCACCACCTTTTCCCCTTTATAGAGGTAATCTGTTATCAAGCCATCAATTTCAGGTTGCTCGACCACTTCAAGCTTTCTCTCCAAAACGTAAAATTCCGTCTGCTCGGGTTCAGGCTGAAGATCCATGATGGGTACAAGGTCAGATTCAGATTG
This sequence comes from Vibrio sp. 1S139, assembly GCF_041439475.1. Classification (NCBI taxonomy): domain Bacteria; kingdom Pseudomonadati; phylum Pseudomonadota; class Gammaproteobacteria; order Vibrionales; family Vibrionaceae; genus Vibrio; species Vibrio sp. 1S139. Next base: position 5,131 of record NZ_JBGOOD010000041.1, on the reverse strand, counting down.
CTCGGTAGCTTCTAACGCCGGCTCTTCCGTTATAGGTATGTCTCAAGTGTACATCAACTCATGCTGCTGCTCATCTATACTCTCAATAGAGCGCACGGTAAGTAGAGGAAAGTCATGAGTTTTTGGGGGAAAGTTATCATTGTAAGCGTAACTTTGAGTGCCAATGTCGCTCTAGCGAATCATTGTGACCGTGAAAACTGGCAAACACTGTTGGATCGTCAGCTCTCTTTTGAAGGTCGCTATAGTCAGTACACCAAAGAGTTCAACCAAGTTCTTTCAACCTATGAGTCACAGACATTGTTATCTAAACACTTTAATGAAAAGCAGATCATTGAGCTTTGGGCAAAGTACGAAGAAAGGTTTAATGTGCAGCTCAATAGTCATATGAATACCGCGTATGACGTCTCCGAGGTTTTGCTACAACAGGCGTATTTTGTGTCTAGTGAACTTGAAGGCGCTGACTCTCTAGCGTATTCATGGCAAGCCGTCGCCAAACACTGCACCAAAGCAAAACTCCCACGCCAGGCAGAAAGCGCGCAGGTGCACGTCCAAAGCTCACAATCACTCTCCCGAGATCTCCATACACTCAGTGAAAAATTCCGTCAGCTGTCTTCAAAATACCGCAGAGAAGCGACGATGATTGATGAAGCGCGCCACATAAACCAACCAGCAAACGATGCATCAAACTGAAATCACCATTAGATTCTCTCACTCGTTCGACTGGACTTTTCCGATAAATATGCTCAATCCCATTCATAATATTCTAAGAACTCGTTAATCAAAGCTTTATCAATAGGTTGTAAAAGTAATGTGCTATCTATCAACAATGAAGTTCAATTTCCGACCAATGCAAGCGAGTATGTGAGATATTCATCACAAAATAGATTTACAAACGCCAGAAAATTGTTATCATGAATCTTCATATAACTTAATAACAAGAAACATTTTGGCTAGGTAATATGCAAAAGACTATGGCTTTCAACTGCTTGAGTAACACGGAATGGACTGCAGAGATAAGAGGTAAACTTTTATCTGTAGCTAAACACATGGAAGAGTTCGGTTCAGTAAGTGAGCTAGAGCTATGTAAGATATTTGGAGAGACAATTTGGAATGACGGCGTGGATTATCATTCACATGCTTTTTCATTCAGAATTAATGCACAAACTGGGGATTGTTCAATCTCTAACTTTAAGTATCACTAAGTTTTGCACCTATCATATACGGAGTACCTTTCACGAGGTGCTCCGTTTTTTATTGCCTGAAGCCTGACACTTAATGGATGATTTTTGATATTGACCGCGCTTCTACTTCAGGAGTAAACCATTTCGTTTTCAGCTCATTCTGCCTTCGTGTTACTGCTCAGAGTTTGGCTTAATCGGTATAAATTGGCAGTGGTGCATTGCCTTTTACTTGTCTTATCGCAAGGTGGGTATGAATATCTTTCACGTTAGAGAGCCTTTGAAGTTTTCTTGTAAATGCCTCGTAGGCCATCAAGTTCGGGCTAACCACTTCTAGCAAATAGTCATAAGCCCCAGATACAACGTGGCAACTGATCACCTCTTCCATCTCTACAACAGCCGCCTCAAACTTATCTATCGACACTTCTTGGTGGTTGTTTAGGCTCACCTCAACAAACACACTCATTGCGATGCCGACTTGTTCTCGTGACAAGCTCACACGATAACCGTCAATAATGCCCTTTTCTTCTAGCCTTTTGACTCGTCTTGCACAAGGCGAAGGTGATAAACCCACTTCATCAGCAAGTTCAGCCGTGGTTAACCTGCCATCTTTTTGTAGCAGTTCGAGAAGATGCCTATCAATTCTATCCATAGTAAATGCCAAACATTAGTTAAATCCGTTAATTATTTGGTGAATATTAGCAGAAATCATCAACGATAGTTCAAGTTTAGCCAAAACTTGCCAACCTGTGGCACACCAACTGTTCCATAATGAGTCATCACCCACTCTCCTTCTATATTATGAATCTTGGCTACTTATCTATTACTGTCACCCTACTCATTTGGGCGAGCTTTTTTCTTTCTCTTAAAGGCGGCGCAAATTCAGATTTAACACCTGCCGATATCGCTCTCACAAGATTTCTCATACCGGCTTTGGTGTTATTGCCTTTGATGTGGAAAGCACGCAGCGCAATTGCCGTCGTCCCTAAACGGTATCTAACGGGTATGTTCGTAGGTAGCGGATTACCTTATCTGCTTGTTGCCGGAACGGCCATGCAGTTTGTTCCGGTATCTCATGGCAGTGCTCTTGTTCCGGGCACGCTTCCTCTGTTCGTTACAGGAATTGCGGTACTCTTTTTTAAGCAGCCACTCAGCCGACATCGTGTTGTTGGTTTAGGTTTGGTTTTGCTCGGCATACTGTTGTTTTTAGGGAGTAGCTTAAGCAGCTTCAACTTCGAATACACCAAAGGTCATTTGTTGTTTTTATGCGGAAGCTTAATGTGGGCGATGTTCACCATCTCAGCCCGTGTCGCTAATCTTAATGCGTTAGTCAGTGCCGGTTTTATTTCTCTCTGTTCTACTTTGCTTTTACTCGTCCTAATCCTGACTGGAACCCTCCCAAGCCACCTAATGGACACACCAATCGCTAATTGGCCCTTCACGGAGCTTGCCGTTCATTCAACAGTGCAAGGCGTTGGGGCGGGTTTAATCGCTGCGTTCACTTACCTTTATGCGGTTAATTCCTTAGGGGCTGAACGCTCTGCCGCTTTTGGCAGTGCAACACCCGCAGTGGCGACCTTGTTGGCGATCCCACTATTCAACGAGATTCCTGATGCGATGACTTGGCTCGCCCTTGGTTCTATTTGCATCGGCAGTTTGGTCGCGAGCAACATATTCATGAGAAACGACCAGTCGATGCAGTACCAACCGCCAAGCCATAGCAAAGCCTGATACTGCGTTCAAACCTAAATACAGTTCCCCTAAGCATCGATTTTAGGGCTTGTAGTACACAGATAAGCCTGCCAACGCAGGCTTATCTAAAATCTGCTTTTTCTAAACTCGCTTCTCCATTAAACTGTCCGACCTTTTTGCAGATCCAAGAGAACACCATGCAACGCGACTACACCTTAAATTGCTTAATCACCATGCCTCGCCATGAACTAGAAGAATTTAGTTTAAGAATGATTCATCGCCTTGTACCTGAAGATGCATCTGCACCAGTTCAGCCAAGTCATCATCGTCTTCAACCAACAATATGTTTGCCATCAAATTTACCGCAGCACTATTCATGATCCCTGCTCTATTCTGAGTCCGCCCACCTTTCAATTGACCGGAACAGAGCAGGAATTCTTTCATCGTGCTTTCAACCTGTTACTGAGTTCGAGTAATGGTGATTCTTGCACCGGGGTTAAGGAAACGATGATTTGCACTTAAAGTAGAAGTCGTAAGGCCATCATCTTGGCTGATTACGCCAGAGTGAAAACTCACTATATCGGTGTCGTCTCGTGTGGTATTAAAACCTTCACCACCGCCTGCTGGTCCCGGAATGGTTGCAGCAAGCTCATCGTTCAGCTCAGTTCCCGAATCCCAAACATTCATGTTCATGGTAAAGGTATCACCCACCGCTAATGACTTGAGCGATAATCCGGATTCGCCGACAAACGCATCATTGGTGTTCACCAACATGGAAGCAACTGAGATATACCCTTCTTGATTTGGGTCGACACGAATCGACACCGTGTCTTGCTCACCTGAAAGAATCAGTCCATTGCCTGAGATGCCTTGATAAACATTGGCGTCACTGTCACTGAGCGCAAGCAATTGTGCATTACTACCCCCTTCCGCCAAGTATTCCAGATCGACAGAGGCACTTTGCCCAACTTCAAACAGATCAAAATTCGTATTGTGAGTCAACACCGCGAGTGGTGACATTGGTTGATTGGGGGTGAGGTTAGTAACACTCACATCATAGCGATAGTAATCGTCGTCATCGTCCGGACAACCCGCTAACACAGCTACTGATGCAGCGATAAATAGAATTCTAGCTTTCATACATCCCCCTTACTTCACAACAATGGTGATAGTTGCAACAGGGTTTAACCATCGATGGCTACTGCTATCGAGGTCACTGATGCCGCCCGCCGCATCACCATCACCAATGTTACCTGGATGAATATGAACCTTAGCGTTTGATACTGCCGTTTCTACACCTGTGCCACCAGCGCCAAAGGTAATGAATGGAGGGTTCGGCATACTGCCCGCCAGCTCATCATTGGCTTCTGTGCCTGCGTCATAACCATTTAGAGTCGCTTTGTAGGTGCCCGCTTGAGTTGGGATCTTCCAGCTATCTAGACCAACAAAGCCGTCGTTTGTCGGCAGCAACATTGCACCCAATGATAGGTACTCTAAATCACCAGTACTGATATCAAACGTAGTTGCGACGCCTGGGTTGAGGATGCCGGCCGCTGGGTTCTCAACCACCACGCCTCCCGCGTTGGCAATGACACCAGATAAACCTGAAATATCGCCACCTTCGGCCATGGACTCTAGTTCCGAAGAAGCCGTTTCACCCGTTCTAAACATGAACAAGCTTGAGTCATGAGCCGCCGCTAAGATAGGCGTAAAGTAGATCCCTTTCGTTGCATTAGTGACAGTGACTTCAAGCTCAGCAGCCTGAACTTGAGCCGCTCCGAAGGCCAACATAGCCGAGCTGATCACTAAGCTGATTTGAGTACGTTTATTCATTTTGATTCCATCCTTTATCGAGTCCTATCGTTGCCAACAAAACGAATAACAGCGATATACCGTTACCTTTGCCAGAACGAACTGTGGTGTTGTTGACTCTAAGAATGACGATCAAATCTATCAGCAACTTCATTGAATTCTCATAAAACTCTCACAAGTTTATCCAAACTTATTACTGCAAATAAAAATAGCGATAAAGTACTAATATTTAATCGAAAAATATCAATTTATCATTTACGTCAGAAGGGATAGAAAAGAAGATAAAGAATAGAAATGGAACGAATAAAACGCAAAAAGGCCGAATCGATTTAACGATTCGGCCTTTATTCTAGCGTACTGTTGTTACTCTTTCCTAAGCCGTATTTGGCCTTTCAATCGTAAGCGTCTTTAAATCGACACATTCAATCATCGAAACGAACGTCGTAACC